>PLEC01000068.1:0-8317 GCA_003136935.1 Gammaproteobacteria bacterium | reverse complement strand
GCCGACGTCCATGTATTCGATGAAGCGCACGATCACCCCGGTGCCGCGAAAGCGCTCCAGCAGATCGAGGAGCGTGTGATCGTTGACACCGCGCTGCACGACGGCGTTGATTTTGATCGGGGCGAGTTCCGCCCGCCGCGCGTGCTCGATGCCATCGAGCACCTCATCCACGCCGCCAAAGCCACCGCTCATGCGCGTGAACACCTCGCGGTCGAGACTGTCGAGACTCACCGTCACGCGCTTGAGTCCCGCGGCCTTGAGCTCGCTGGCGTAGCGCGCCAGCAGCACCCCGTTGGTCGTGAGCGCGACGTCTTCCACGCCCGGGATGGCCGTCAGGTCGCCGATGAGATCCGGGAGGTTCGCCCGCAGCAGCGGCTCCCCGCCGGTGAGGCGCAGTTTCCGCACCCCGAGCTGCACGAACAACCGCGCCAGACGCACGATCTCATCGAACGAGAGCCGTTCGTGTGAGCCGAGGAAGCGGTATTTCTCGTTGTAGGTCTCGCGCGGCATGCAGTACGGGCAGCGGAAGTTGCACCGGTCCATGACCGAGATCCGCAGGTCACGCACCGGGCGGGCGAGCGTGTCCCGCGGCGCGGCCAACGCTTTCAAGGGAACGATGACTTCGCGGACGGACATTCAGGAAGTATGACCACGGGATGGGGCCGATGGCTATCGACCGCAAGGGGTGGGAGGGCCTGGCGCGCGCTTAAGGGGCCTGCAGGAGCCTAAGACCAGCGGTACAGGCGTGCGACGAACCCCTTGGCATAGGTATTGGGTCCCGGGGGCAGCTCAATGAAGCCATCCGTCCCGGCCAGAGCGGAGAAATCACCTGAGCCGTTGGTGGGCGCTGGCATCGCCCAGGCGCGCCCCCAGTCATCGTGTTGGACACGAACCGGCAGGAAGTAGGCCAGCGGCGGCGTGACGGTCACGGCTGCACCAAGCGCCATGCGCTCCGGCGGCGGCGGTTGTTCGCCGAGGCTGCCGGACAACGCGGGCAGAACATAACGCGACAGGCACACCAGCGTTGAGACCGGGTTGCCGGGCAGACCAAACACGGCCGCCCCCGACGGCGCCATGCCAAACCACAGGGGTCTTCCGGGACGCTGAGCGACCTTGTGGAAGATCGCACGCACCCCGAGCTCCTGCATAACCTGCGGGACGAGGTCATAGCGCCCCATGGATACGCCGCCCGACAGCACCAGCACGTCGTGCGTCTTCAGGTGAAAACGCAGGCGCTCCTTGAGCTCCGCAGGATTGTCATCGATGTGATCGTCGGCCACGCGCTGGTAGCCGCGCTCGCGCAACGCCGCGACGATGCCGTAGGCATTGGAGCGACGCACCTGGTGTGGGAGCACCGGCTCCCCGGGTTCGATGAGTTCGTTGCCCGTGGAAATGACTGCCAGCATCGGCTGGCTGCTCACGCGGATGCGCGCCATGCCGGCCCCAGCCGCGACCGCGATTTCCGGCGCGTGCAGACGCACCCCCGCGGAGACCAACAGCGCACCCTGACGCGTGTCGCTGCCGCGGCGGTGTACGTTCTGCCACGGCTCGACACGCAGCTGCTCTGCGAGCCCGGCGCGGCCAGCACTCACCGCAATCTCTTCGACCGGAACCACGCTGTCGCAGCCGCCGGGCAGCACCGCCCCGGTCATCACTTCGATACAGGCGTCATCGGCTGCGAGTGCCAACGGGGGATCGCCCGCGGCCTGCGTGCCCTGGATCCTGAGCGTGCGCGCGGTGGCGCTCAGCGACTGGCTGCGCAGCGCGATGCCGTCCATCGCCACGCGGTCGAACGGCGGCTGGTCGCGTTCGGCGTAGATGTTCTCGCGCAGCACCGCGCCGGCGCACTGCGCCAGCGGCAGCGACTCGATGGGCAGACACTGCAGGTGCTGCCCGATGAGCCGGTCAGCCTCCGCGGGGGTAATCACTCAGTTCTTCTTGTCGTTCCTGGCCTTGAAGACCTTCACCTGCTCGTTGAAGCGATCCGCCACGCTCTGCTCCTGGTCGATGGCGGCGTTGTGTTTCTGCGCCTCGACCTTCTGCATGTCGGTTTTCTGTTCGGGTTTGAGCTTGTCGCCGCCCTTGTCGATGCTGTCCTGGAGCTCCTTGTCGATGCAGGCGACGTAATCGTTGATGGCCTTGTCGTATTCCTTCACGGCCTTCTGCCCCGCGAGCATGTCTTCCATGGTCGCCGTGGCACCGTCGGGTATCTTGTTCGGAGCCGCAGGGTAGGGGCAGTCGGCGTATACCGGAGCGGCAGTGAGTACCGTAACGGCAGCCATCGCGAGAAATGCCTTCATAGCTTTTGTCCAGTCAGGGATGATTCGGACCGCTATCTTAAGAGGCGCTTGCTTGATAAGGCTACTTTGGCGTGCAGGAAGCAGTGCGAAGCGTGGTCGTTCACCACCCCCACGGCCTGCAGGTAGGCGTAAATGATGGTGCTGCCGACGAAGCGGAAGCCGCGCTGGATGAGATCCCTTGAGATCTGATCACTGAGCGCGGTGCGGGCGGGCGTGCTGCGGCGCCGTCCGCGCAGCACCGGGCGGCCGCCGACGAATGACCACAGGTAGCGATCGAAGCTACCAAACTCGTTTTGCACCTCGAGAAAAGCTGCGGCATTGGTGACCGTCGCTTCGATTTTCAGGCGGTTGCGCACGATTGCAGGATCGCGGCGCAGGGCAGCGCGGCGGCGGGCGTCGAAGCGCGCCACCTTGCGGGGCTCGAAATTGGCAAACGCCCGGACGTAGCCGCAGCGCTTGCGCAGGATGGTCGCCCACGACAGTCCCGCCTGCGCCCCCTCGAGGATGAGCATTTCAAAGAGTAACCGGTCGTCGTGCACTGGCCGTCCCCACTCTTCGTCGTGGTAGCGCACATAGTCCGCGTCAGCGCTTTGCGCCCAGCGGCAGCGCGTCGGGGATACCGGACCGGCTGCAAGGGACGAATGTTGCGACTTGTTCGCCATTGACGCCTCGCGTACCGGGTGGAATCAGCGCCGCGCCGCGGAGCGCACGTAACGTTGCGCGAGGGCGGGCAGCATCACGAGGTTGAGCAGGGTCGAGGACAAAAGACCCCCGAGGACGGTTACCGCCATCGGGCCCTCGATCTCCTGCCCGGGGCGGTTCAGTCCGATGGCGAGCGGCGCAAGCCCAAGTGCCGTGACCGCGGCGGTCATCAGGATCGGGATGAGTCGCTCGTTGGCACCGCGCAGTATCAGCCCCGGACTCCAGGAAGCCCCCTCGACCTCGACCAGATGTTCGTAATGCGCGAGCTGCAGGATGGCGTTGCGCGCACTGACGCCGAACACCGTCACCAGACCCACCACGGTGCCGAGCGAGATGCCGATGCCGGTCACGGCGATCGCGAGCACGCTGCCGATCAGGCTGAACGGGATGTTCGCCAGCACCAGGTAGCTGTTGACGCGCCAGTGGAACGCGACGAACAGGATCATGAGGATCAGCGCCAGCGCCAGGCCCGAATACAAGAGCAGCTCGTTGCGCGTCTGCTGTTCCGCGGCGGCGGCTCCGGTGTACTCGAGGAACACGCCGGGCGGCAGTGGCACCGCCGCGGCGATGGTGCGCTGCGCCTCCTGCACCACGCTCTGTAGCGGCGCGCCGCGCACGTTGAAGGTCACGCTCACTCGCCGCTGGCCGCCGTCGTGCTCGATGCTGTAGCGATCGGAGGACACCTCGATGCGCGCCACCTGCGCGAGCGGCACGGGGCCCAGCGGGCTCGCGATCATCAGGCGCTTGAGTTCCGCGGGCCGACTTCGCCAGGCCGGCGGCAGCAGCACGTCGACGTCCACGGTGCGCGTGCCCTGAAAGGTCTGGCCGACGCGCGCCCCCGCGTAGGCGGTCTCGATGGTGTCGAGAACGTCCTGCGCCTTGAGGCCGGTGGTTGCCAGCGCCTGCGGGATGAGCTGGATCACGAGCGCGGGGGTGCCGCTCTGGCGCTTGAACTCGAGGTCGACGATTCCGGGCACCTTGCCGAGCGCGTCGACGATCCGCGACCCGGTCGCATCGAGGGCATCGAGGTCATCGCCGTAGACCTTGATCGCCACCTGCGCGGTTTCGCCACTCATGCTCTCGCTGATGCGGTCGCCGAGGAAGGTGACGACCTCACTCTGGATGCCCGGATAACGCGCGAGGATTGCCCGCAGCGCCTCCTGGGCTGCCTCCTGGTCGACCGTGGCATCGGCCTTCAGCTCGACGTGAAACTCGCTGCGATGCGGCCCCCGGGTATCCTCGCCGAGCTCGGCCCGCCCGACCTGCTGCGCGATGCTGAGCACGTATGGGAGCGCCAGCACCTCGGCACTGATGCGCTTGCCGAGCCCGAGCATCTCTTCGAGCGAGGTGCCGGGAATCGAGCTGCTCACCTGCATGACGAAATGCCCCTCGCGGAAGTCCGGCATGAAGGTGCCGCCGAGGAACGGCAGGGCGGCCACCGACAGGACCACGATCGCGACGAGGACCGCGGCGCAGAGTTTGAAGTGCATGCCGATGCGCTCTGTGGCGCCGCGTTGCCAGGTCTTCAGCCGCTCGAGCCACCGCGCCTCCGGGCGCTCGTCGTGACCGCGCAGGAACAAGGCGCACAGTGCCGGCGTCGAGGTCAGGGCGACGAGTAGTGACGCCAGCACCGCGAAGATGAACGCCAGGGCCAGCGGACCCACGAAGCGACCCTGCACGCTGCGGGTGAAGAGCTCGGGCAGGAACACCGCGACCACCACCACGGTGGCGTAGATCACCGGTCCGCGCACCTCGAGGGATGCCTCGCGGATGACGTCGAGCCGCGCACGCGGCGTGGGCTGACGGTCATTCTCGCGCAGGCGGCGCAGGATGTTCTCGATGCCGATGATGGCATCGTCGACCAGCACGCCGAGTGCCACGGCGAAGCCGCCGAGGGTCATGGTGTTCAGGGTGAGACCCATGCGGCTCAGCACCGCCGTGGCGGCCAGCAGCGACAGCGGGATCGCGGTAAATGCGATCAGCGCCGCGCGCACGTCGCGCAGGAACAGGTACAACACCGCGAGGATGAGGAGCGCGGCGAGGATGAGCGACTCCCTGAGGTTCCCGAGTGCGCGCTCGATGAAGGTTGCCGGGCGGTGCAACCCGGGGTAGAGCGTGATGCCCTGCGCCTTCAAGGCCGGTTGCAGCGCGGTGAGTGCACGCTCGACCTCGTGCGTCACAGCGAGTGTGTTGGCGCCGTACTGGCTGGCAAGCGACAGCAGCACGCCGGGCTTGCCCATGATGAGGGCATCGCCGGAGCGCAGTGCCGGCGCCATCTTCACCTCCGCGACGTCGCGCAGCAGGATGGGGGCGCCGTTGCGCAGGGTGATCACCGCGCTGGCGAGCGCGCCGAGGTCCGGCCGCGGTGTCGGCGACTGGATGAGCACCCGCTGTGCCTCGAGGTCGATGAAACCGGCGCCGCGCAGCGGCAGCGCCGTGCGCGCGGCGTCCGCCACGTCTGCGAGGGTGATGTTGTAACCGGCGAGCTTGCGCGGGTCCGGCAGGATCTGGATCTGGCGGACGTCGCCGCCGAAGACGATGACGTGCGCGACCCCTGGTACCGCGAGCAGCCGCGGCCTGATCACCCAGTCGGCGGCGTCGCGCAGTGTGTAGGCATCGGCCGTGTCCGAGAGCAGCCCGATCTTGAGCAGGTCCATCGTGCTCGAGACCAGCGGCGACAGTTTCGGCGTGTCGACGCCGACCGGCAGGCTGCTGCCGAGCTCCGACAGCCGCTCGGAGATGCCCTGGCGGGCGACATGCACGTCGACGTTGCGCGCGAAGGTGATCGTGACCACCGAAAGCCCCGGAATCGACTCAGAGCGCAGGGTGTCAAGTCCCGCCGCGCCGTTGAGCGCGTGCTCGATCGGGCGGGTTACGAGTTCCTCGACCTGCTGCGGGGCAAAGCCCGGCGCTTCGGTCTGGACGTTGACCTGCGAGGGAACAAATTCCGGGAATACATCGAGCGGCGCGTTGCGGGCGCTCCACGATCCGAGCACCAGGGCCGCGACCGTCAACGCCGTGAGCGCACCGCAGTGCCGCACGCACAGGGCGACCAGCGCGCGCATCATGTCAGTCCGCCGCCGTGCTCGGATTGGTCTCGCGCGCCAGCAGCAGGCCCGCGCCGGAGGTGACGATCTGCGCACCGGGTGCGATGCCCGCCCGGACAAAGTAGCCGCCCTCGACCGGCGCATCGGGATCGATCTCGGTACGTACGAACACGCCGGGAGGCTGCTCGACGTAACACCAGTATTTGCCGGCGGTGATCACCGTCGCCGAGGACGGCACCATCACCCCGCTCTCGGCAGTGCCGAAGGCGGCATGCGCCACCAGGCGCTCACCCTCGGCGGTGTCGTGGCCGGTGAGGATGGCGAAGAAGCTGCGGCCTGGAACGGCGGCATCCGCCGGTGCGTTCCACACGGCCTGTGCGGCGATCCGCATGGCAGTCGCGCCGTCGCTGAGATGGGAGAAGCTGAGCCGCGGTGACGGCGCGCCAACGAAGAGGCCGAGCGGGAACGTGACACGCGCGAGGTGAGTGCTGCCGGCGGCGAGCGCCGTCAGGGCGGGACTGTGGAAATCGTCCTTCCACGGCGCGCCTTCGCCGTATACGGCCGAGAGCCGCCGCCGCACCAGCATCAGGGCGGCTTCATCGACCGCTGCCTGGCGCTCGGCGCTCTCTTGTGACTCGACCGGCATCGCGCCCGGGGTGCCGGCGAGCCCGTGGACCCGGGTTAGCGCGGCGCGGCTCGCGCGCGCCACGGCAACCGCGGTCGCGAGCTCAGCGACTGCCTGGGCGATCGCCTCGCGCGTCTGCACGACCGCGTAGCCTGCAACGTCCGGCACGTGACTCACCGCCGCCGCCCCGGCGGTACGGATCCCGCCTTTCTCGATCTCTTCAGGCTTGAGGCTCACGCCTGGCTGCGCAGCGACTTGCTCTTTGGCGTGCGCCGCGGCGACCGGGGTCTCGCCGCTCGGGGTCGCCGGCTTGCATCCTGGCAGCGCAAGTGCCGCGCACGCCGCCGCTACCAGTACCGGCGCCGCTCCGCGCCGGCGTTGCTTTGCGAGCGCGGGGCACAGGGAATGTCGCATGCTCGGGTCTCTCATTCTTAAAAAATGCGTCGGCGCCGCCTACCAGCCTGCCGTCCAGCCGCCGCCCAAAGCCTTGACCNNCCCGCGCCCCCTGGCGCGCGAGCCGGTACTGCGCGGCCTGGTCGCGCGCTGCGTACAGGGTACGTTGCGCCTCGAGAAGGGTGAGATAGTCTCCAGAGCCGGCGCGGTAGCGCAGCTGCGCGCCGTCGAACGCCCGTTCGGACTGCGCGACGTTGTCACTCTCGAAAGTGCGGATCAAGTCGAGCCGCTCGAGCCTCGCGAGGGCCTTCTCCACGTCGGTGAGCGCGGCGAGAATCGCCGCACGGTAAGCGGCGAGGAGTTCGCGCTCGTGCGCCGCGGCCTCGTCGCGCGCCGCGCGCAGCTTCCCGTGGTTGAAGATCGGCTGCATCAGGTTGGCCGCCAGCGAGAACGATGGGCCGGTGCCGCCGATCGTGAGCACGGTGGCCGGCAGCGCCGGGTTCTGGATCCCGCCAGCGGCCGTGAGGCTCAGGCTCGGAAAGAGCGCGGCGCGCGCCGCGGCGAGGTTGGCGCTCGCCGCGCGCAGGTTGGCCTCCGCCACCACCAGATCGGGCCGGCGGGTGAGGAGCTCCGACGGCAAGCCTGCCCCGACTACCGGCTCATGCAGCGACTCCAGGGTTGTGCCGTGCACGTCGAAACCCTCCGGGGCCCGGCCGAGCAACAGGGCCAGCGCGGCGCGCGCCGCGAGCTCCTGTTCGGCAAGGTCTGCCGTGGCGAGCTGCGCCGCATCGAGGGCGGCGCGCTGCGTCGCGAGCTCCGTGGGCGAGGCGAATCCCGCGTCGAAGCGCGCCTGCACCGCCTCGAGGACCTTCTGCACCGCCGCGCAGTTGGCGCGCGCGATCGCCGATCGCTCGCGCAACGTCAGCACCTCGAAATACTGGTCGGCTACGCCCGCGAGCAGGGTGAGGGCCAGCGCGTCGCGCTCTGCCCGCGAGGCGTCCGCCGACAAGCGAGCCGCATTCGCCGTGGCGTGATTCTTGCCCCAGAAGTCGACTTCGTAGCTGGCCGAGAGCATCGCGGACCAGGGCTTCGGGAGAAGCCTCGAGCGGCGGCGATACGGCATGGGGATCGCGCAAAGCTTGCGAAGTCACCCAGTTCTGGCAGTAACCGCAGTGCAGATCGCAGCCCAGCATTCCGAAACTGTAGGCGAGCGCGCCCGGGTAGGCATGAAAAAACGGCTTCTTCTCAAT
>PLEC01000054.1 GCA_003136935.1 Gammaproteobacteria bacterium | reverse complement strand
GAGTACTGCTCGATCTCCTCCGGTTGGGTGCTGGGCACGATCAGCACCGAGAGCTGCGAACCCTTGGCCGCCTGGAATGCGGCGAGCTTCTGCTCGAGCGCGGTCTGTTGATCCGCGCTCAGCGTACCGGTGAGGTCGGTGACGCGCGCCGTGAGCCTGGGGATTGGCTGCAGCCCCGCCGCAGTTGCCGGCGAACTGTCCGCGGCAGGCGCCGGCGCCGCGCTCACCGCCGCGAGGCTCAGAGCCAGGAGCAGCGGCAGCGCCAGTCCCGCCTGTGCGCGGCCGCGACGCGAAGAGCGCGTCATCGGCTTATTTCGTCGCGCCCTGGTCCGGCGGCGCGCTTGCCGCGGGCGCGCTCTGCGTCCCCGCTGCGCCGGGCGTCGAGGTGTCGAAGCTCACCGTGGGCGGCGTCGAGATCTGCTGCTCGTTGGCAACCGTGAAGTTCGGTTTCACCTGGAAGCCGAACATCCTGGCGGTCAGATTCGAAGGGAACTGGCGCACGGTGACGTTGTAACTCATCACCGCCTGGATGTAGCGGTTGCGCGCCACGGTGATGCGGTTCTCCGTGCCTTCGAGCTGCGACTGCAGGTCGCGGAAGTTCTGGTCCGACTTCAGCTGCGGATAGTTTTCCGTCACCGCCAGCAGGCTCTTCAAAGCGGCGCCGAGCTGGCCCTGTGCCGCCTGGTACTTCTGGAAGAGCTGCGGATTGCTGAGCACTTCGGGGGTGACCTGGATGGAGCCAACCTTGGCGCGCGCCTCGGTCACACCGATGAGCACCTTCTGCTCCTGCGCGGCGTAGCCCTTGACCGTGTTGACGAGATTCGGGATGAGATCGGACCGGCGCTGATACTGGTTAACGACCTCGGACCAGGCGGCTTTGACGCCCTCATCCTGTGTCTGCAGGTTGTTGTAACCACAGCCCGAGAGTCCGACTGCCGCGGCAGCCAGCAAGGCCAAAGACAACGCACGCATCGAATTCTCCTTATGCTTCAACCGAAGCCCCATGCCGGGGGGCGTGGATTGTCACACGCGGAGGAACGCCGCGTCGACCGTGCCGCCGCGGCGCGGCGGGAGCGTCCTGGCGGACCCCGTGGGGCGTCAGAACGTGTAAGTCGCGCCGACGTTGAAGAAACGCCCGATCGCGCCCGCGTCATGAAACGCGTTGGAGTTAAAGGCCGCAGGCGTTGCGCCAATCAAAAAAAACCCCAGGTTTTTAGGCCTGGGGTTGTAAAGGGCGGACGTTCGATGAAGGGAAGGAAGTCCGCCAGGGGATAGGAAGCCTCAGTGCAATCGTGCCCAGTGCAGGATACGGATGTCTTCCGAGTCCAGATCGAAACTCTGTGCCAGGAGCGAGCGCAATTCGCGGTTGGCGCGCGCGTGCGTCAGCGGTTCACGCAGCTCCACCACGCCACTCCATTCATTCCCCCCGGGGGCGCTGCGGGCCTTGCCGGGATCAGTGACAAAGTGCGTGTAGTACTTGGTAGTCACGGCTACGAGCGTAGTAGCGCCTCCCTGGGCCGTCCGTGACACTTTCCACAAACCTGTGGTTTTCTGTAAAAGGAGATGCGAAACAAGTCACAGGATGGCCCGCGGATGGGACGCTTCCGGCAGGCCGCTCCGGCGGGCTCCAGATACATAACCCCNNTACACCTACGGCAAGCGGCGTCTGCGGGAAATCGACCGCCGCGTGCGCTTCCTGCGCCAGCGCCTCGAGGGAATGGTGATCGTCGCTGCGCCGCCGTCGGACCCGCGCCGGGTGTTCTTCGGGGCGTGGGTGTCCCTTGAGGCCGGCGACGGGGAACGGCTGCGGCACCGCATCGTCGGTCCCGACGAATTCGACCTCGCGCCCGGCTACATCAGCATGGACTCCCCGCTCGGGCGGGCGCTGCTGCGCAAAGCGCTCGACGATGAGGTGACGGTGGAGGCCCCCGGCGGGCCGCGAACGCTCACTATCGTCGCGATCGAGTACCAGCCGCCGGAGCGCCCATTTACCAGACCACCCGCACGTTCTTGAACTGCCACGGGTCGCTCTTGTCGACGTCCTCCGGCAGCAGTCGTTCGCGCTCGTGCAGCGGCGTCCAGTCCGTGTAGGCGCCGACCACCGGGCCTAAGTACGGCAGGCAGATCTCGAGGTTGCGGCGGAAATCCATCTCGTCCGGCTCGACGATGCCGAGATTGGGATTTTCCATGGCCCACACCACCCCCGCGAGCACCGAGATGCACACCTGCAGGCTGGTGGCGTTGTTGTAGGGTGCGAGCTTGCGCGCCTCCTCGATCGACAGCTGCGAGCCGAACCAGTAGGCGTTCTTCTTGTGGCCCGCGAGCAGCACACCCAGTTCGTCGGTGCCAGCGGTGATCTCGTCCATGAGGATGCGCTGGCGCTCCTGCTGCACGTAGTTGCGGCCGAGCAGCTCGTGCACCGACACCACCGCCGAGTCGCACGGGTGATAGGCGTAGTGCACCGTCGGGCGGTACACGACCTGCGCGCCGTCGCGCACCGTGTAGTAGTCGGCGATGGAGATGGCCTCGGCATGGGTGATGCAGAAGCCATGGAAATGGCCGGCGCGTGGCGTCCAGGTGCGCACCCGTGTGGCGGCGCCCGGTTGCATAAGATATATGGCCGCCATGCAGCCAAAATCATGGCGCTTGCCGTCGCGCGGGAAATTGCGCTCGTGCGTTCCCCAGCCCATCTCGCTCGGCTGGCAGCCCTCGCTGACGAAGCCATCGATGGACCAGGTGTTGACGAACTCACCTGGCTGCTTCGGCTTGTTCGACACCTGCGTGTCGCGCTCGGCGACGTGCACGACCTTCACGCCCAGGCGTCGCGCCAGTTCCCCCCACTCGGTACGCGAGCCGGGTTTGCCCGGATCCACCTGCGTGTCACCGGCGATGTTGAGCAGCGCCTGCTTGAGGAGGTGCGATACCAGCCCGGGATTGGCGCCGTGAGTCAGCACCGCGGTGGGCGCGCGCGCATTGCCGGCGCGCAGCGCCAGGGCTTCCTCGCGCAGCGCGTAGTTGGTGCGGCGGCTGGGCGGCACCGTCGGATCTGTGTAGCCACCCGGCCACGGCTCGATGCAGGTGTCGAGGTACATCGCGCCTTTTTCCCAGCACAGCTTGACGAGCGCGATGCTGGAAACTTCCACCGATACATTGATGAGAAAGTCCCCACGACCCAGCAGCGGGTTCAGCAGGCGGCGGAAGTTCTCGCGCGTCAGTCGCTCCTTCACGAACTTGACGCCGTAGCGGGCGGCCTCCTCGTTGCCCTTGTCCTCGGCGGTGACAATGGTGATGCGCTCGGGCGCAATGCCGATGTGCCGCAGCACCAGCGGCAGAACGCCTTGCCCGATGCTGCCAAAACCGATGAACAGGAGCCGTCCGGGAAACTCGACGTGAACTTTTTGTTCGTTGCTCATGATGCGCCTGCGCTGGAGGTGTCTGCAGGGTAGCAATCGGATCGGCGCGGCTCAATTCGCCGCGCGTGCGACGCGCGCCACCGCCTCACGCGGCCGTCACTTCCAGTGCGGGGGGTAGGTACGCTCGTAGCCCGGCAATGCCGCCACGCGCGCCAGCCAGCGGCCGAGCGCCGGATGGTTCACTTCCACCGGCATGAAGCGCGAGGACAGCGCGCGCGCGGCGGGTTTATCCAGCGCACGCTTCAGCAGCTGGATACCCGGAAAGATCACCATGTCGACCGCCGAGAAGCTATCCCCCACAATCCATTCCGACTTCGACAGGCGTCCTTCGATGGTGCGCGCCTCGCTCGCCGCGGCGTGCAGCGCCGCCGTGATCTCATCGCCGGCCAGATCGGCGTCGCCGAAGAGAATGCCGCGCGTAATTTTCTGCAGATGCGGCTCGATGTACGCCTGGTACTCGCAGATGACGCGCATGATGGTGCCGGCTTCTTCGGGCGTGCGCCCGAAGATCGGTGGCTGCGGGTACTTAAGATCCAGGTAATAGAGGATTGCGAGCGATTCGAAGCACACGTAGTCGCCGTCCTTGAGTACCGGTACGCGACCGCGTGGGTTGAGCGCCAGCATGTGCGGGGATTTGTGCTCCTGCTTGGAGAACTGCAGCAGGTGGCTGACGTAGGGCAGGCGCTTGTGCTCGAGCGCCAGCAGCACCCGCCACGCATAGGGGCTACCGCTGCCCCAGAAAACCTCGATTGCCATCGTTCCCCCGCGCGCGCAGTGCTTAGGTCCGATTGTAACGACAAGCGCACGGCGTGCGAAAATCTCATCGTCGTTTGCGTAAGGCGTAAGGTTCCGGCATGTTCACCACGCTCATCGAGCCGGCGGAGCTGCATGTTCACGCGGCCGACGCCGGCTGGGCGGTCATCGACTGCCGCTTTGATCTGGCAAGGCCTGCCTGGGGTGAAGAGGCGTGGGAGGCCGGACATATCCCCGGCGCGCTGTACGCGCACCTGGATCGCGACCTGTCCGGCGCGCACACGCCAGACACCGGCCGCCACCCCCTGCCGGCGGTCAGCGCGCTCGCGAACCTTTTCAGCAGCTGGGGAATCGACGCCGCGGTGCAGGTGGTCGCATACGACCAGGGCCCGGGCGCTTACGCCGCGCGACTCTGGTGGCTGTTGCGCTGGCTCGGTCATGCGCAGGTGGCCGTGTTGAACGGCGGCTTTGCGGCCTGGGAGCGGGCGCGGCTGCCGGTGAGCCGGGCGTGCCCGCAGCGCGCGCCACGCCAGTTCCGGCCCGCGCCCGCTGCCCACATGCTGGTGACGAGCGCCAACGTCGCGGCGGCGCTCGCGGCCGGGGAGCTGGCGCGCGCTCAGATGCTGCTGGTGGACGCCCGCAGCGCCGAGCGCTTCACCGGCGAGAACGAAACGCTCGATCCGGTGGCGGGCCATATCCCCGGCGCGCGCAACCACCCGTTCGCGGGCAATAGCGACTCGCAGGGACGATTTCTCCCGGCGCGCGAGCTGCAGCGGGCCTGGGAGCAGACGCTGCACGGCCGGCCGGCGAGCGCGGCAGTTGCGATGTGCGGCTCGGGCGTCACCGCCTGCCACAATCTCCTGGCGCTGGAGGCCGCAGGCCTCCCCGGTGCGCGGCTGTACGCGGGTTCATGGAGCGAGTGGATCCGCGATCCGGCGCGCCCGGTGGCGCGCGGATCCTAAGCAAAGCCGCTGACGAATCACTCTTACTTGCCGCACAATTTTGATATAACGCCGCCCGTGGCAGCAGATCCCAAGAGCGCCGTAAACGGCCAGCGTAAATTCAATCCCGCGCAACCCTGGCGCGTTGAGGACTCCCTCGAACTCTATAACGTGCGCGCGTGGGGCAAGGGTTACTTCGGCGTCAATGAGGACGGTCACGTGGTCGTGCGGCCGGACACCACCGGGCAGCACGAGATTGATCTGTACGAGGTGGTCGAGGGACTCAAGGCGCGCGATCTGACCGCCCCGGTGGTGGTGCGCTTCTCGGACATCCTGGCGCATCGCCTGAAGCGCATGCACGACGCGTTTGCGCAGGCGATCACCGAGAACGACTACAAGAACCGCTACGTGGCGGTGTTCCCCATCAAGGTGAACCAGCAGCGCCTGGTAGTTGAAGAGGTATATCGCTACGGCAAGCCGTACGGCTTCGGCCTGGAAGTCGGCTCCAAGCCGGAGCTGCTGGCGGTGATGGCGATGACCGAGAACGCCCCGGAGCGGCTCATCATCTGCAACGGCTTCAAGGACGACAGCTACATCGAGGCCGTGACGCTCGCCACCAAGCTCGGGCGCACCATCATCCCGGTGGTCGAGAACTTCGTGGAGCTCGACCTGATCCTCAAGCACGCGCAGGCCTACCAGGTGCGCCCGCGCATCGGTGTGCGGGTGAAGCTCTTCAGCGAAGGCTCGGGGCGCTGGAGCGCCTCGGCGGGCGAGAAGTCGAAATTCGGCCTCTTCATTACCGAGATCCTCGAGCTTTTTAAGGTGCTCAAGCAGCGCGACATGCTCGACTGCCTGCAGCTCGTGCACTGCCACCCGGGCAGCCAGCTGCAGGACATCCGCCGCGTCAAGGACGCGATCAACGAGCTCGCGCACGTGTACGCGGAGCTGAAGCTGATGGGCGCCGGGCTGCAATACATCGACGTGGGCGGGGGCCTGGGCGTCGACTACGACGGCAGCGGCACCAACTTCTCCTCGTCCATGAACTACACCCTCAACGAGTACGCGAGCGACGTCGTGTACCGCATCGCGAGCGTCTGCAACGCGCGCGATATCCCGCACCCCATTATCGTCAGTGAATCCGGACGTGCGGTGGCGGCCTACCACAGCGTGCTGATATTCGATGCGCTCGGTTCCTCGGTCCTCGACCAGTTCCGCGTCACCGGCGATCGCGCCATCGACTACAGCGGCGAGGAGGAACTACCCCAGCCGGTGCACGATCTGTTTGAAGCCTTCCGCAGCGTGAGCGAGCGGCGCCTGGTCGAGTGCTATCACGACGCCCTCACCGCCCGCGAACAAGTGCTGCAGATGTTCAATCTGGGACTCATGTCGCTGGAATTCCGCGGACTCGCGGAGCGGCTGTACTGGGCAACCTGCGCGAAGATCCGCGACTTGTGCCGCAAGCTCGAGCAGCTGCCCGAGGAGCTCGAAGACCTGGAGGCGATCCTCTCGGACACCTACTTCTGCAACTTCTCGGTGTTCCAGTCACTCCCCGACAGCTGGGCCATCGACCAGCTGTTCCCGATTCTGCCCATCCACCGCCTGGATGAGCGTCCCACACGCACCGCGGTGCTCGCCGACATCACCTGCGACTCGGACGGCAAGATCGATCACTTCGTGTCGGTGCGCGACGTGAAGCGTACGCTCGAGCTGCACGAGCTCAAGGCCGACGAAAAGTACTATCTGGCGGCATTCCTGGTCGGCGCCTATCAGGAAACCCTGGGCGATCTGCACAACCTCTTCGGCGACACGCACGTGGTGCACGTGCGCCTGCACGAGGAAGGTGGCTGGTGGATCGAAGAGGTCGTGAAGGGCGACACCGCCAACAAGGTGCTGGAGTACATGGAGTACGACGTCGCCGAGCTCTACCCGGCACTCGCCCGCGACTGCGAACGCGCCATCCGCGACGGCCGCATGACCATCGCCGAGAGCCAAGCCATCAAGCGCTTCTACGAAAACGAGTTGAACGGCTACGCGTACCTGGAGCCCGCCGGAGCGTAAATCGGCGCGGCGCGCGGGCGCTTACGACTGAAACGCGTCGCTAGGTGCGCACGCCCGCGGCCACCAGCACCCCGAGGACGAAGAACGCGACCGCCGCAATGCGGTGCACGAGCTTGAGCGGGATTTTCCCGGCGGCCACCTCACCGAGCAGCACCACCGGAACGTCCGCAATCATCATGCCGAGCACGGTGCCCGCCACCACCGCAACAAGGACGTGGTATTTCGCCGCCAGCGCCGCGGTCGCGATCTGCGTCTTGTCGCCCATCTCAACCAGGAAGAATGTAATGACGGTGGTGCCGTAGGCGCCGAAGCGCGCCGGCTTTTCCGCAAGGTCAGCGTCCTTGTCGGGGATCAGCATCCACAGCGCGGTGGTGATGAAAGACGCCGCCAGGATCCAGCGCATCAAGAGCGGATTCATGTACGCAGCCAGCAGCGTGCCGACCGCACCGGCGAGGAAATGATTCGCGAGGGTAGCGGTGAGGATTCCGAGGATCACCGACCAGGGCGCACGGAAGCGCGCCGCCAGCACCAGCGCTAACAGCTGGGTCTTGTCGCCCAGTTCGGCGAGCGCGACGACCCCACAGGAAACCAGGAATGCTTCCACAACACTCCTTTAATAGTTGATTACTGTTGGCGCCGGCCGATGCGCAGCTGCGCGGGCCTGGTTTGCGTCCCCTAAATGCCGGGAGTAGCATGACACGGGCGTTCGTATCCGGGTACATGCGACCGACGCGTGCGGCTCGCCGCTGTCCGCTTTTGCAAGAGAGACCGCCAAGTGACGACGATTTATGTGGGCAATCTGCCCTTCAATGCCACCGAACAAGACGTCAAGACCCTGTTTGAACGCCATGGCACGGTGGAATCGGTCAAGCTCATCAACGACCGCGAAACCGGCAAGCCGCGTGGCTTCGGTTTCGTCGAGATGCCCCAGACCGAAGCCCAGGCTGCCATCCAGACCCTGAACGGCTTTCAGATGAACGGCCGGCCACTACGCGTCAACGAGGCGCAGGAGCGGCCACAACGCCCGCGACAGGGCGGCGGACCGTTCCGCCGCTGACCAACACTCGAGCGCCCCTGGCGTACAAGGAAACCCCGCCTGCAGCGCGGGGGTTTTTTGCGGCGCACTTGCGGTAATGTAGTCAACGATGTTCGCGTCCAGAAAACTAGCGGCGGTGGTACTCGCCGGCGCTGCATTCGTCGCGGCCTGCACCACCGACAGTTCGCGGCAGGTCACCGCGCAGACTCTCACCAGCATTCTCGCGGGCGACCAGCGCTCGGAAGAGAACCGCGCCCGCGATCGCTACCGGCATCCGAAAGAGACGCTGTTGTTCTTCGGCATCCGTCCGCAGATGAAGGTGCTGGAGGTGTGGCCGGAGCCGGGCTGGTACACGGAGGTGATCGCGCCGCTGGTGCGCGACTCGGGCATGTACTACGCCGCGGTCACGCCCGATCCGGGCAGTAAGCACATCACGCAGGGCCTGGAGGCTTTCCGCGCCAAGCTCGCCTCGCGGCCGGATCTCTACGAGCACGTCCAGGTGGTCAACTTCCCGCTGGACGGCAGTGATGTGGTAGCGCCGGAATCCATCGACATGGTCGTGACGTTCCGCAACATCCACAACTGGATGGCCGAGACCCAAGCGGCACAGGCCTTCGCCACCATGTACCGCGCCCTGAAACCCGGCGGGGTGCTCGGCGTGGTCGAGCACCGCGGCAATCCCGCAGCGCCCCAGGACAGCCAGGCCAAGAGCGGCTACGTCAACGAGGACTATGCGATCAGGCTCATCGAGGCGCAGGGCTTCAGGCTCGGCGCCAAGTCGCAGGTGAATTCGAACCCCAGGGACACCAAGGACTATGAGCAGGGAGTGTGGACGCTGCCGCCGTCCTACCGCCTGGGAGCGAAGGACCACGACAAGTACGCCGCCATCGGCGAGAGCGATCGCTTCACCCTGAGATTCGTCAAACCGAAGAAGTAGCCGCCGCGCCGCAACCTGCGGTGCGCGCCGGCGCGCTCACCACATGTCGCGCAAGCGCGCGCCGACATCCACGGTCACCGGCGCCTCGCTCTGCTGCAGCGCGTCGGCGGCTCCAAGCGCGGTGCCATGGAAGGTCACCGGGTCGAGGGTCTTCTGCACCTTTTCCGTCACAAAGCGGCTGCGCCCGCCGTACACGTGCGCATCGCCCTGGCGCGACTGGTGAGTCAGGTGGAACTTCAATGGCACCATGAGCAGCAGATCGTTCTGCGCGCGCGTCAGCGCGACATACAGCAGCCGCCGCTCCTCCTCGATGAGTTCGCTCTTGCCAGTGGAGAATTCGGACGGGAAGCTGCCGTCAACCACGTTGAGCACGTAGACGGTGTCCCACTCCATGCCCTTGGCGGAGTGAATCGTGGACAACACCAGATAGTCCTCGTCCAGGCTCGGACGCCCCGACTGGTCGCTGGTCACGTTCGGCGGATCGAGTGTCAGCTCGGTGAGAAAGCGCTCGCGCGAGGGGTATTGCCCTGACAAGAGCTCGAGCTGCTCCAGATCCCCGAGCCGCGTCTGGAACTGCTGGTAGAGGCGTTCGCAATGCGGCTGATACCACTCGCGCGCGAGGTGTATCTGGCCGGCCCACTCCCGCTGCGGATCCCCGAGCGCCAGCATAAGGTCGGTGAAGCGGCGCCAGTCGATCTCGCCGGTTTGCGGCGGCGTGAACTGCTTGAGCGCCGCGAACGCATGGGCGCCGGCCGCGACGTGCGCGAGCGCGGCGCGCGCGTTGACCGGCCCCATTCCCGGTAACAGCTGCAGCGCGCGGAACGCGGCCAGCGTGTTGTGCGGATTGTCCGCCCATCTTAAGAGCGCCAGCAGGTCCTTGACGTGTGCGGCCTCGAGGAACTTAAGTCCCCCGTACTTTACGAACGGCACCTTGCGTTTGCCGAGCTCCACCTCGAGGACGTCGCTGTGGCTCGCGCTTCTGAAGAGCACCGCCTGGCGCTTGAGCGCGACGTTGGCCTCGCGACGCCGCAGCACCTCGTTGCAGACGTACTCCGCCTGGGATTGCAGCTCGTCCACGGTGACGACGCGCGGCCGCGCACCCTGGCCACGGATCGACAGCAGGTACTTGCGATGCTGGCGCGGCGCTTCCGCCAGCAGCGCATTGGCCACATCGAGCACCTGCTGTGTCGAGCGGTAGTTCTGCGCCAGCGTGACGACCTCCGCGGGCGGCGTGAATGCCTGGGGGAAACCGAGGATGTTTTCCACCGCCGCGGCGCGAAACGAGTAGATCGCCTGCGCATCGTCGCCGACTACCGCAAGTCCCGCGCCGTCGGGTTTCAGTCCATGCAGGATCTGCGCCTGCAGCTTGTTGGTGTCCTGGTATTCATCGACCAGCACGTGGTCGAAGTGCGCGCCGATGTGCTGCGCGAGGCGCGGCTCGGCCATCATGCCGTGCCAGTACAGGAGCAGGTCGTCGTAGTCGAGGAGCGCGGCATGCTGCTTCTGCTCCACATAGCCGCGATACAGCGCCGCGAGCTCGTCGTGCCACTGCGCGCACCACGGAAAGTGCCGATCGAGGGTGTCCTTGAGCGGTGCACAGGTGTTGACGCGGTGCGAGTAGATCTGCAGACAGGTGTCCTTGCGCGGGAAACGCTGCTCGGTGGCGGCGAGTCCCAGCTCCTGGCGCAGCGCGTCCATGAGGTCCGCCGAGTCGGCGCGGTCGATCACGCTGAAGTGCGGATCAAGCTTCAGGTGCGGCGCGTAATGGCGCAGCAGGCGGTTGCCGATCGCGTGAAAGGTGCCGGCCCAGCTCAAGCGTTGCGCGATGCCCTGGCTGGCGCCGCCGAGTGGTTCGTCGAGCGCCTTGCGGGTGATCTCGTGGGCACGCCGCCGCATCTCGTTCGCCGCGCGACGCGTGAAGGTCAGCATCAGGATGCGCGCCGGGTCCACACCGTTGATGACCAGATGCGCGACCCGATGCGCGAGAGTGTCGGTCTTGCCAGTGCCCGCGCCGGCAACGATCAGCAGCGGTCCGGACTGGTAGCCCTTTTCTGGGAGCGCCTCACCGTGAGTCACCGCCTTTC
The DNA here is from genome assembly GCA_003136935.1 of Gammaproteobacteria bacterium. GTDB lineage: Bacteria > Pseudomonadota > Gammaproteobacteria > Steroidobacterales > Steroidobacteraceae > 13-2-20CM-66-19. Next base: position 8,462 of record PLEC01000054.1, on the reverse strand, counting down.
TTTGCGCGCTGTTGAGCTTCTCGAGGTGCGAGGTGGTGGGCACGGACGGGAACTATACCTGCGGGCGGGTGGCATGCGCAGCGGTTACGATGACCACCATGAATCCCGACAAACAGACCCTGCACTACAGCGGCCGTGTCATCCGCGTGACCACCGACGAGGTGGTGCTGCCCAACGGGCACCGTGCGCTCCTGGAAGTGGTGCACCATCCAGGAGGCGCCACCACGGTCGCCCTGGATGCGCAGCGGCGCGTATGCCTGCTGCGGCAGTACCGTTATGTCGCCGACGGCTTCCTGTGGGAACTGCCGGGCGGCAAGCTCGAACCCGGCGAGCCGCCACTGGATACGGCGCGGCGCGAGCTGGCCGAGGAAGCCGGGGTAAGCGCGAGCCATTGGCAGAGCCTCGGTTGCGTCCTGAGTTCTCCTGGGGTGTTCTCCGAACGGCTGCACCTGTTCCTGGCGAGCGGACTAACCCCCGCGAGCACCGCGCATGAGCGCGCCGAGGTCATCGAGATTCACTGGATACCCCTGGATGAGGCCTGCGAATGGGCTCTGAACGGCGCCATTGCGGATTGTAAAACCGTCATCGGCCTGCTGCGTGCCCGCCACCTTCAGTGCCGCGGCCGGGCGCACGCCGGGCGGGAATAATCCGTGACGGCGGTCGCAGTCCCGGGGCTGGCGCGGCGGGTACGCTAGCAGCGGGTAGTGGCGCCGTTGCGCCCATGGATACCGATCCCGTGAACGATCCAGGCAGCAAGAAAGCAGTCCCGCCGACTGCGGATCCCGTGCCGGAGGCCGAACGCCGCCGCATAGGCACGGTAGTGCACGACGAGCGCGGCAACGCTTCGGTGCGCTGGCGCGACGCGCCGCCCGACTGGCAGCGGCCGGTGCTCGAGGTGCTCGACGACCCCAAGCTCAGCGCGAAGGCTGAGGAGTCCCACGACCCTTACGCGCGCCGTGCAGCCCGCGGCAGCGACAGCGGCACTACGACGCGCACCGATCTGCGCAAGCTATCCGAGTGGATCAAGATGACGCGCGAGCTGGAAGAGCGCAAGCGCAAGGGCGACGCGCCGGAAGACGCGCCGGAAGAGGACTGACGGCGCAGCTTCAGGCGCTGCGTTCGATGTGCGCGCGCTTGCGCGTGTTCGTCAGACGATAGAAGCGGCGCAGTTCCGTCAGCACTTCAGCTTCGTGGCCCGCGCCCTCCGGACGCCCGCGCCAGCACTCCAGTCGCGACTCCAGCCGCCCGCAAAAACGCTCCGCGTAACGACTCGCCTCCCGGTACATGGCCGACGCCCGGGCGTTCAGGCTGGGATCCGTGCGCGTGCGTGCAAACAACGCGTGGCGCAGCTCCACGGGGAAATGTCCGGGGAGCTGACGGCGCAGCAGCCAGTAACTGACGACGTACTTGTCGACCTCGGCCTGCATCTCCAGCTCCAGGAGCGAGACCGGCTTGTCGTGCCCGGCGTTCCAGGAGAGGTAAAGAAAATGGCTCACGCCCTCGAGCGCGGTCCAGCAGTCCGCGACGTTGCCGGCATGCAGATGCACCAGGGGATCCTGCCGCGACAGACGTTCGAGCAGCGCAGGATCCAGGTACAGCGAAAGCGCCAGCTCATCGGCCCCGTCGGCCGGCTGCGCCACGATGAGCTCTTCCTCGAGGTTGCCGCCGCGCGCCTGGCACGGCAGGCAGGCACGATCGGTGACCAGGAAGTCATAGACGTTGTGAGCGATGCGCACATCGTAAATGCCACCAAGAAGTTCCTGCAGCCGCGACAGCAGCATGGATTTCAGTGGACGCAGGCGGTGGCGCCGGCCTTGGTGGGATGCACGCCCAGGCGCTCGAGCAGCGCGTGGCAGCGCGCGCTACCGGTCTTCAGCCAGATCTCGTAGAGCCGCAGGATGTCGCGTGCCGAGTGCGCGTAGGAGGTTTCACTCACTTCATTGAGCGCATCCACCATGGGCTGGAACTTGTGTGACAACTCGGCGAACACCGCGGCCAGCGCCCGTCCCCTGCCCCCTGCCACGGCCTGCGCGAGCGTGCCGTAGGCCTGGCCTCCCATCGCAATGTGGTAGTCGATGTCGATGAGCTTGGCCGCGAAGCTGCCGGCAAAGAACCCGGCAATGAACAGCGATACATCCCCCAGACGCTGCAGAGCCCGCTGGCGTTCGGCGGCGTGCGGCGCCTCGAGGGCTTCCCCGAGCATTACCACGAGCGGCTTCAGGCGCGTGCCCTCGGGCGTGCTCTCGTAGAGCGCTTCGGAGCGTGCGAACAGCGTCAGGAGATTGACCACGTAATGCTCGGTCTGGTCCTCGACCGCGACGTGTTGTTTCACGAGCGCGCCGTGCAGGGTGTCCTTGAAGAACTCCCGCAGGTTGGCGACTGGCACTACACGGCTCATCTCGCTCATCGTCTTAGGTTCCCTCAGGCAACCGCCACCATTCCGTGACGGATTGCGCCAAGTTAACTAAAAACAGCGCGCGGTGGCTGGCAGCCTGCCGCCGACAGTGCTGACAGGAAGATCTACAGCCCGAGGCGGGTGGCCAACTGTGAGCAATCGCTCACATTAAGGTCCGCTGGCGCCAGCTCCTGCGGCCAGGGGAGCGCGCGCCGGTTCATCCACACCGTGCCGAAGCCGGCCGCGCGCGCAGCGACGACATCCAGCAGCGGCTCATCGCCGACATAGAGAATCTCGTGCGCGCGGCAATCAAGTGCACTCGCCAGGCGCTCGAAACAGCGCCGCTCGGGCTTGCCGGCGCCCAGCTCGCGGGCGTTCAGCGACACCGCGAACAGGTGATCCAGGCCGATGTGCTTAAGGTCGGCGTTACCGTTGCTCAGAGACCCGAGCTTGAAGCGCCGCTGCAGCCGCACCAGCGCCGGCACTACGTCGGCGAATACCTCGACCTCGTTACGCGCCTTGAGGAATACTGCGAACGCCTGCTGCGCCAGAGTCTCGTCGTAACCGTGTTCGCGTGCGTGCGCGCCGAGCGCGGTGAGGCGCAGATAGGTCACGTCGTGGGCGTTGTGCGGTTCACGCTGTGCGAGTTCCTCGCGGGCGCGGCGCATGGCTTGCGGCGTCAGCTGGCGGATAATGCGTGGCCCGTGTTCGGCGAGCCACGCCAGCAGCGTGGCTTCCGCGCGGGCCAGCACCGGCTCGACATCCCAGAGTGTATTATCCAGATCGAAAGCAATGGCGCGCACGTCGTCCAGCACCCGCGAAGGTTAGCATTCCATGGCGCCGCTCACTCTCGTCATCGGCAACAAGAACTATTCCTCCTGGTCGCTGCGCGCGTGGCTGCTGTTAAAGCATGTGGGACTGGCGTTCGAGGAGATTCTGGTCCCGCTCGACACCCCCAATACCCGCGACGAACTCGACCGCTACAGTCCCAGCGGCCGGGTGCCGGTGCTGCGAGCGGGCTCCCTGTGCGTGTGGGATTCACTCGCCATTTGCGAATACGCCGCCGAGATCGCCGGCTCGGGCTGGCCACAGGCGAGCGAGGCGCGCGCGCTGGCGCGCTCGGTGTGCGCCGAAATGCATTCCGGATTTCACACGCTGCGTGCCGCCTGGCCCATGAATGCGCGCGCGCGCAATCGCCGCACGGCGGTGACGCCCGGGCTTGAGGCCGACGTCGGGCGCATTGATGAAATCTGGAACGACTGCCGCCGCCGCTACGGTGGTGGGGGTCCGTGGCTGTTCGGCGACTACTCGATCGCGGATGCGATGTACGCACCCGTGGTACTGCGCTTCAACACCTACAGCGCGCGCGTCTCCGAGACCGCGCGCTGGTACATGGCGAGTGTCATCGAGGACGCCGCGCTGCAGGAATGGATGCTGGCGGCGAAGCAGGAACCATGGACCATCGCCGGCGACGAAGCCGGCTGAAAGCCGCGCTCCCTGCACCATGCACCTGAATGCCCGCGTCCCGGCTTTGCTCTTGCTGTGCAGCCTTTGCGCCCCGGTGCTCACCGCCGCGGCTGAGGCCGGTAATCACCGCGGGCCCCTCACCGTGGAAGACCTCGTGCGTATGCAGCGCGTGAGCGATCCGCAGGTCTCACCAGACGGCAGACAGGTCGTGTACGTGCAGCGTGAAACGGACATGGAGGCCAATAAGGGGCATACCAGCCTGTGGCTGCTCGATCTCATGCCCGCTAAGGGCGAGCCGCGGCGCCTGACAACGTCCAAGGGCAATGACTCAAGCCCGCGTTGGGCCCCGGACAATCACACGCTCTACTTCCTTTCGAGCCGCACTGGCAGCTCGCAGGTGTGGCGCCTCACGCTGCCTGGCGGTGAGCCGCAGAAGGTCACCGACTACCCGCTCGCTGTCGGCTCCCTCAAGGTGTCCCCGCGCGGCGGACAGCTCGCGCTTTCCATGGAAGTGTTTCCGGACTGCGCCACGCTCGCCTGCACCAAAGAGCGTCTCGACGCCCGCGCGAAGAATAAGGCGAGCGGACGCCGCTACGATCACCTGTTCGTGCGCCACTGGGATACCTGGAGTGACGGCACGCGCTCACACCTTTTTACCGCGACGCTCGCGGGCGACGGCACGAGCGGTCCGCCGGTGGACATCTCCACGGGCTTCGACGCCGATATTCCCAGTAAGCCGTTCGGCGGTGACGAGGACTTCGCCTTCAGCCCCGATGGCAGGACGCTGGTGTTCTCGGCGCGCATCGCCGGACGCACCGAGCCCTGGTCCACGAACTTCGATCTCTTTCAGGTGAGCAGCGACGGCAGCGGCGCGGCGGTGAACCTGACCGCCGCAAATCCGGCGTGGGATGCGCAGCCGGTGTTTCTCGCCAACGGCGATCTCGCCTGGCTCGCCCAGGATCGCCCGGGATTCGAGTCGGACCGCTTTCACGTGATGATGAAGGACGCGCGAACCGGCGTGGTGCGCTCGCTCACCGGCGGCTGGGACCGCACGGTCGGCCGGCTGGGTGCAACACCCGACGGCAACGCGCTGCTGGCAACGGTGGATGAGCTCGGACAGCACGCGCTGTACCGCATCGATCCAAAGACCGGCACCCCGCGCGAGCTTGTGTCCAGCGGTGAAGTGGACGATTTCAGCGCCACCCGGGAACGGGTGATCTATGCGCACGCCGACCTCGGCGGCCCGGACGATCTGTATAGCGTGTCGCTCAAGGGCGGCGCGCCGCAACGTCTCACCGACGCCAACCACGACATACTCGGCGCGCGCTCCTTAAGCGCGTTCGAGCAGTTCAGCTTCAAAGGCTGGAACGACGAAACCGTCTACGGCTACGTCGTGAAGCCGTACGGCTTCGTGCCAGGTGAGCGCTATCCGCTCGCGTTCGTGGTGCACGGCGGCCCGCAGACGAGCCTGCAGAACATCTGGACCTGGCGGTGGAACGCGCAGACCTTTGCCGGCGGCGGCTATGCGGTGGTCATGATCGACTTTCACGGCACGCCCGGTTACGGACAGGCGTTCACCGACTCCATCAGCCGTGACTGGGGTGGCAAGCCGCTCGTGGATCTGCAGAAAGGACTGGCGGCTGCGCTCGAGAAGTACCCGTGGATCGACGGTGAGCGTGCCTGCGCGCTCGGCGCCTCATACGGTGGCTTCATGATGAACTGGATCGAGGGCAACTGGCCGCACCGTTTCCGCTGCATCGTCAATCACGACGGCGTGTTCGATCAGCGCATGATGTATTACTCAACCGAGGAGCTGTGGTTCAACGAGTGGGAGTTCGGCGGCCCGTACTACCAGAACCCGCAGGGCTACGAGCAGAACAACCCCGCCGACTTCGTCTCAAAGTGGCGCACGCCGATGCTGGTCGTTCACGGCGAGCAGGACTTTCGCATCCCCTACAGCCAGGGGCTCGGCGCGTTCACTGCACTGCAGCGCCGCGGCATCGAGAGCGAACTGCTGGTGTTCCCCGACGAGAACCACTGGGTGCTCAAGCCCGCCAACAGTGTGCTGTGGTATCACACCGTGCTTGGGTGGCTAGATAGTCATCTGAAAAACCAACCGCACCAGCCGAGCACTCCGTAGAGGCGCGAGCGCGGGAAAAGCTCACGATACCGGCTGCGCGACGCGTCCCTAGCGAACCTTGCGGAACTTGTAGTCGCCGATCGTCAGCGACCCTAAGCTGAATTCCGCCCGCGTCACGGCGGCGCTGCCGGCGGGGTCAGGGCAAACCTTCGGGTCGTGAGTCGCAATAAAGCGCGCGCCGTCGCGTTTCCACAGCAGCACGCAACCCTCGGCCTGCAAGTCCTCGGTCATGACGCTGGTAAACAGGTCCTTGTTTTGCTGCCCATCGCGCCAGCGCACCGGCTCGACGAACTCGTACATGGTCTCGACGATGCCGCGCTTCTCGTCGACCTCGAAGCTGTACATTTGCTGGCTGAGGACGCGGCGCGGATCGTCGGCGGCGATTTCCTGCGCGTAATAAATGTGATGGCCGAGGCGTGGCGTAAACACGCGGGTGATGACGAGGGTCACCGCATCGTGCGCCGGCCGCACGCCGTTGCGCGCTTCAAGCTCAGCCTGGGCGCGGTTGTCGTACTCGCCGGGCAGCAGGGCGAGCAGCTGCGTCAGCTCGCCTTCATTCACTTTGCTCTTGTCCTGCTTGCAGCCGCTGAGGACAGCCAGCACCGTGCCCAGGACCACGGCGGCCCGCAGGCAGCGAATGGGCGTTGCGATCTCAACCATAGGATGCCCGCCACTGCGCGCGGTATTTCAGACCGAGGTCCATGAGGCGCTGGAGCAGTTCCCCATAGGGGGTGCCCGCGGCCGCGGCAGCGGCGGCGAAATCCTCCGCGGCCTCGAGATTCGGGTTGGCGTTGGCCTCGAGCACGTATACCTGTCCTTGCTTAGTGACCCTGAAATCCATTCGAGCATATCCGGACATGCCAAGCGAGCGGTAGATGCGGCGCGACAGCCGGTCGAGCGCCGCCAGCACCGGTGGCGGCAGATCCACTGCCGCGTGGGTCGTGATGCCGTACTTCGCCTGGTAGCGCTTGTCCCATTTCACCTTGCGCGTGGCGATCGCGGCCAGCGAACCGGGCATGGAGCCGAACACCATTTCCCACACCGGCAGGCGCGTGAGGCGCTCGTTGCCCAGCATGCCGACGTACAGCTCGCGGCCCTCGATGTACTCCTCCACCAGCGCATCGGACTTCACCTGCTCGTGCACAAAGGCGATGCGTTCCTTTAACTTCGCGGCGTCATCCACCACCGAAGCCTGCGCAATGCCGAGCGAGGCATCCTCGACCGTGGACTTTACGAATAACGGGAAGCGCTGGTTTTTCGGCACGTGCACGCGCGCGCCGCGGCGGAACACGCTGAAGCGCGGTGTGGCGATACGGTGGTAGGCGAGCAGCTGCTTGGCTACCGACTTGTCGCGCGATAACAGCAGCCCGCGGGGGTTGCAGCCGGTGTAGGGCTGGCGCAGCAGTTCCAGGAACGCCACCACGTGCTGGTCGTAGGTGACGATGCCGTCGAATTCCTCCAGCAGGTTGAAGACGACGTCGGGCTCCCAATCGGCGATGGCGCTGCGAAGTTCGGTGAGGGAGTCGAGCACCCCCACGCAGCGCACGTCATGTCCGAGCTTGCGCAGCGTCGTGGTGACGTCGTACTCGGTGCGCCACTCCTCGATTTCCTTATCGCTGTGACCTTCGAGACTCGCCGGCGGCACCAGGCTCGCGTGCACCACGACGAGTGCGCGCAGTCGTCTCATAAGGGCATGTGCGGGGTCTCGCCCTGGGAGTAAAGCCCGCTGAGACGCTCGAGCATCCAGCGCGAGTAGTACAGGGCGTCGCGGCGATTGCCGCGCACGGAAAGCTGGAGGCGTTCGCTGCGCGCGATGAGCATGCGCAGGATCTGTTCAACGCTGTAACGCTCGATCTTGAGCGCGCGCGCCACCGCCGCGGTCAGCGGTCGCGAGTGCGCGCGCAGCAGCGCGGCGGCACGCACGGCGCCGCGGCGCGTGGGCTCGGGGGTGAATGCCCTGCGCAGCAACTCGTCGGCGAGCCCGCGGCGGTACTGCCGATCGCGCGCCAGGCGCCGGCGGTAGTGCTGCTCGAGCGTGCGCGTGTTGTGCTCGAGCGGCTCGATGCGGGTGCGGTTGCGAACCGGTGCGCGCGTGTCGCGCACGCTCGCCACCAGTTCATCCACGGCGCGCAGCTTGTGCAGCGCTGGCCAGTCCGCGTAGCTCTTGCGCCACCCCGAACGGGGCGCCAGCCACACGGCGAAGGTCTCGGCGAAATCCTCAGCCGGGTGCGCCTGCGCGTACCACTCGCCCAGGTGATGAACATAGCGGCGGCTGCCGGCGCGGGCGCGGTAACGCGCCGGATACGGCCTTGATGCCGGACCGAAGACCTCACGCCAGCGCTTGCGGCGCCGCAAGCGGTAGGCGTTGTCCAGGGCGTGGCCCGCCTCGTGGCGCAGGATCCGCATCAGCAGCCGCGAATTGCCGCCCTCCGCCTGATGCATGATGCGCCGCTCGAGCCG
>PLEC01000015.1:3942-7494 GCA_003136935.1 Gammaproteobacteria bacterium | reverse complement strand
AACGCGCACCCCCGCTGAGCGCCCCGGTACGCGCCTTGATCTCCGCCGCCAGCGTGTCACGGCGCTCAAGCAGCTGATGCGCGTGCTGGATCTGCCCCATGAGCAGCACGCACTCGCGCGGTGAACCGTAGTCATCCGTAGCTTCACGGCGACCGGTCGCATCACGTGCCATCTGCACCAGCGGTGGCTTCATGACGACCAGCCGCAGGCACAACACCTGCGCATAAGCGATGGCGGCGATGTTAATCGCGCGCCGCGCCGGCAGTGCCAGCCCGGGAAACTGCGGAACATTCTCGCGATCCAGATCCTCGACGGCGCGCTGCGCCTGGTTGAGGGAACTGCCGGCCGCGGCTGCGGCGGCGTGCGCCGCGGTCACACGCTGCTCGAGGTGGCGGCGCTTGAAGTAGTGCCACAGGCGCGTCAGCTGCGCGCGTTGCGCTTCCAGGGCGGCGAGCTCGCCGGCGGCTTGCGCCGCCAGGGATTGCGCGGCCTGCAACTGCGTCGCCGCCGTCTGCCGCCGGGCGAACAGGCGCTGGTTGTGATGCGCGAGGTGCGCTCGCCGCTCACGCTCCTCCTGCTGGCGCACGAGATCGGCAACGAAGCGCTTGATGAGAGTACGGCCCGCCTGCCACAGGCGGCGCAACTGGTAGAACACCAGCGCGGGATAGGCGGACTCCGCCACGCCCAGCCGTCCCTCGAGCGTGTTGAGCATGTCCAGCGAGCGCTGGCTGGCCCCCTCCTGCTGCTTGACGAGATCCTGCAGGCGGTAGATTTCCTCCTGCAGGTCGCCGTAAGCCTTCTTCAGTTCCGCGCGATTGCGAAACAACGCGAGCACACGATGGTCCTCTTCCGGGGGACCATCGGTGCGCAGGCTGAGCTTGAGAAATCCGAGTTGTCGCAGCGCCTTCATGAGAAATGTGGCGGGGGAACCGCCCTCCTCACTCGCCGCGGGTGAACCTCGTCTGGGATGAGAAGCGATGACCTCGCTCCACGCAGTATTCCAGCCACTTGTTTAACATTACGTTGCGTGCCCAGCGCTGATCCAGTTCACGCTCCGCGCTACCGCGCAGGGCCTTGAGAATGGGTTGGTTGTGACTCTCCGCCCACTGCTGCGCTTCAACGAGATGCGCGTCATGGTAAATGCGCACCCCCATGTCCGGATATTGCAGCTCGCCGTGCTGCTGCGGCAGCAGATAGGTCAAATTGACGGTGCTGGTGTAGGGGGAGCGCTCGGTGACGGTGAGAACAAGATCACAGTCGCCGCTGGCGCAGGAGCGGTGCTGGCCGGCGAGCTCGCCGAGCTTACCGGCGAGCCAGCCGAAGCGGATGAAATTGCTTTCGTACAATCCCATCAGCGCGACGAAGCTGCGCGGGCGGGCGCGCCAGGAAACCACGGTCTGCGTGTCGGTGAGCAACACGCCAGCGACTATAACGCACAAGAGCAGTCCCGCAAGTGCGATACATGCTGCATTTCGCACTTGCGCGCGACCGCGGGGCCGCTTGCAAGTTCCGTGCGACACACGGTGCTCGCGTTGTGACGCGGATCATGCGATCTTGATTGGCTCTCGTGCGCCGCGCACGCTGCGGCAGCCCTTCACGGCCGCAGGCGTCGTTCAATACCGCTGGTGTTGAGAATGCGGCTCGCGATTTCCTCGATCGAGCACTCGGTCGTGTCCAGCGACGGAATCGCAAAGCGCGCGAACAGCGCCTGCGCGGTGCGCAGTTCGTACTGCACCTGCTGGCTCGAGGAATAGCGGCTGTCCGGCCGGCGCTCGTTGCGGATCTGCTGCAGCCGCGCGGGCGTGATGGTGAGCGCGTAGAGCTTGCTGCGATACGGCTCGAGGCGCGCCGGCAGCTTGCCCGCCTCCAGATCCTCTTCCGTGAGCGGATAGTTGGCGGCAAATACCCCGTACTGCAACGCCATGTACACGCACGTCGGGGTCTTGCCGACGCGCGACACGCCGATCAGCACCACATCGGCGTGCGCGTAGTCGCCACCGCTGCCGTCGTCATTGGCGAGCGCGAAGTTGGTGGCATTGATGCGCGTGGTGTAAGCGGCAAGATCCGCGATGCCGTGCGCGCGGCCCGCGCGGTGTGTCGAACGGGTGTTGAGTTCGCGCTCCAGCGGACCCACGAAGGCCGCGAAGAAATCCAGGAACAGGCCGTCGGCCGTCATCACGATGTCGCGCAGTTCGTCCTGCACCAGGGTACTGAATATGATCGGCCGCAGGCCCTGTTCCTGGCCCGCGCGGTTGATACGCCGGACCGTCTCGCGCGCCTTGTCAACGTCCAACACAAATGGCAAAGTCACCGGCCGAAATTCCAGTCCCTCGAACTGCGTCATGAGGCTGTGACCGAGTGTTTCCGCGGTCACGCCCGTCTGGTCCGAAACGAAAAAAACGGTGCGACGGCTCATGCTGCGGGCAATTCCTCGAAAGGACGCTGGTGGCGATGAGTTGTCAGTCTTTCACCGCGCGTGCATGGTAGCAAGCGCCGCCGGCGCGGCGGATTTTCCGCAACAGGAGCTGCGTTGAACGCCTACGTCATCCCGTTCGAGCAAGTGACCATGCGCGACGTCGAAACGGTCGGCGGCAAGAACGCGTCGCTGGGAGAAATGATCGGCGGACTCGCGAAGCTTGGCGTGCAGGTGCCCGGCGGCTTCGCCACCACCGCGCAGGCCTACCGCGAGTTCCTTGCCCAGGGCGGACTCGACGCACGCATCGGCGCGGAGTTGCAGGCGCTCAACGTTGACGACGTGACGAAACTCGCCGCCAGCGGCGCGCGCATCCGCCAATGGATCCTCGCCACGCCCTTGCCGCCGGCGCTCACCGCCGCGGTTACCGCGGCCCTCACCGGCATGAGTGCCGGCAAGGACATCGCCGTGGCGGTGCGCTCATCGGCGACCGCGGAAGATCTGCCGCAGGCCTCTTTCGCCGGCCAGCAGGAGACTTTCCTTAACGTGCGCGGTAGCGCCGCGGTACTGGGCACCATGCACGAAGTGTTCGCCTCGCTCTTCAATGACCGCGCGATCTCGTACCGCGTGCACCAGGGTTTCGATCACAGCGCGGTGGCGCTGTCGGCCGGCGTGCAGCACATGGTGCGCAGCGATCTGGGCGCGAGCGGCGTCATGTTCACGCTCGACACCGATTCGGGTTTCAGGGACGTGGTGTTCATCACCGCTTCGTGGGGGCTGGGCGAGACCGTGGTGCAGGGCGCGGTGAACCCGGACGAGTTTTATCTCTATAAGCCGGCGCTGCGCGCCGGCAAGCACGCGGTCCTGCGACGCAACCTCGGCGGCAAGGCCGTCAAGATGGTGTACGCGCCGGCAGGCTCCGCGGAGCGGGTGAGCACCATCGAAGTGCCGCAGGCGGACCGGCAGCGCTTCTGCCTGGACGACGCGGATCTCGTCACGCTGGCGCGCCAGGCGCTGCTCATTGAGGAGCACTACGGGCGCCCGATGGACATCGAATGGGCGCGCGACGGCGCCAGCGGCGCCATCTACATCCTGCAGGCGCGTCCCGAGACGGTGCAGAGCCGCGCCGGCCGCAGCAT
>PLEC01000015.1:0-3911 GCA_003136935.1 Gammaproteobacteria bacterium | reverse complement strand
GCCATCATCGCCCGCGAACTGGGAATTCCCGCCGTGGTGGGCTGCACCGATGCAACCGAGCGCATCCGTGAAGGCCAGGAAGTGACGGTCTCATGCGCCGAGGGTGACACCGGTAACGTCTACGAGGGACTGCTGGACTTCGAACGCAAGGAGATCGAACTCGACGCGCTGCCGAAGCTTCCGCTCAAGATCATGATGAACGTCGGCAACCCCGATCGGGCCTTCGATTTCGCCAGCATACCCAACCACGGCGTAGGACTGGCGCGGCTGGAGTTCATCATCAACCGCATGATCGGCGTGCACCCGCGGGCGCTGCTCGAGTTCGACCGCCTCGACGGGGAGCTACAGGCACAGATCCGCACCCAGATGGCAGGTTACGCCGACCCGGTGAGCTTCTACGTCGAGAAGCTTAGCGAGGGGATCGCGCAGATCGCCGCGGCGTTTGCGCCCGAACCGGTGATCGTGCGCCTGTCGGACTTCAAGTCGAACGAATACGCCAACCTGATCGGCGGCGCGCGCTACGAGCCGCAGGAAGAAAACCCCATGCTGGGCTTCCGTGGCGCCGCGCGCTACGTGGACGAAACCTTCCGCCCCTGCTTTGAGCTGGAGTGCCGCGCCCTGAAGCGGGTGCGCGAACTCATGGGCCTCACCAACGTGCAGGTCATGGTGCCGTTCGTGCGCAGCGTGGAGGAGGCGAAGCAGGTCACGCAGCTGCTGGCGCAGAATGGACTGAAGCGCGGTGAGAATGGCCTCACCGTGATCATGATGTGCGAGCTGCCGACCAACGCCCTGCTGGCGGACAAGTATCTGGAATATTTTGATGGCATGTCGATCGGCTCGAACGACATGACGCAGCTCACCTTGGGGCTTGATCGCGATTCGGCGATCGTCGCGCGCCAGTTTGACGAGCGTGACGAGGCGGTGCGCATGCTCCTGTCGATGGCCATCAGCGCCTGCCGCAAGGCCGGCAAGTACGTCGGCATCTGCGGGCAGGGCCCGTCGGATCACCCGGATCTGGCGCGCTGGCTGCTCGATGAAGGCATCGGCAGCATGTCGCTCAACCCCGATACGGTGGTGGAGACGTGGCTGTTCCTCGCCCAGTCCGCCGCTGCGGGCGCCAAGCCGGCCGCTGGCGCCAAGCCGCGCAAGCAACCTGAGGGCTAAGGCGCGCCGGCGTACGCCGGAGCAAAGAGGCGCGCCCGGTAATGGCGCAGCTCCGCAATTGATTCGTGAATGTCGGCCAGCGCCAGGTGCGCGCCGTGCTTCGCAAAGCCGTCCGCCACACCCGGCGCCCAGCGGCGCGCCAGCTCCTTGAGCGTGCTCACGTCCAGATTGCGGTAATGGAAGAAGTGCTCGAGCTCGGGCATCAGGCGCGCGAGAAAGCGCCGATCCTGGCAGATGCTGTTGCCACACATGGGCGAGCTGCCGGCAGTCACCAGCGGCGCCAGGAACTCAAGCGTGCGGCGCTGCGCCTCGGCAACGCCCACGCGGCTGGCGCGCACCCGTGCCACGAGGCCCGAGGATCCGTGCTGACGCTGATTCCACTCATCCATGCGCGCGAGCACCTCCTCGCTTTGGTGGATCGCCAGCACCGGCCCCTCGGCGATGACGTCGAGCTCGCGGTCGGTCACCACCGTCGCGATCTCAATGATCGAATCCGTGTCGGGCTTCAGGCCCGTCATCTCCAGATCGATCCAGATCAGGTAGTCGGCGCTCGGCATGTCAAGGTCAGTGGTGGTAGCGTGTCAGGAAGGTAAATGAAAGCCGCAATGAGTGTAGCAGACGAGTCTCCGCGGTCCGCATGAGCGACACCCTGGTTGGGCGGGTAATCGCCGCCTATGGCCGCCACCTGCTGGTGCGCGAAGCCCAGGGGCGCGAGCTGCGCGCACGGCCTTTCGGGCGCGCGCTGAACGTCGTGTGCGGCGATGAGGTGCGCTGCCAGATCGATGCGCACCATGACGAGGTGCACGTCACCGAGGTGCTGCCACGCGCTTCCGCGCTGTGGCGTGCGACGCTGCGCGGCGGCGCGGAACCCCTGGTCGCCAACCTCACGCATCTGCTGGTGGTGCTGGCGCCGCTGCCGGCGCCGGACCTGTTCGTCGTCGACCGCTATCTCGCCGCGGCGACGGCGGGCGGCATCGCCGCCACGCTCATCGTGAACAAGAGTGANNGGGCAATCGGGTGTCGGCAAGTCCTCGCTGGTGCGCCGGCTGCTGCCGGAGGCGCAGGTGGCGATCGGTGCGCTGGTGCGCGAGGAGGAAGGGCGGCACACGACCACCGCCGCGCGCCTCTTCGACCTGCCGGGAGGCGCGGCACTGATCGACTCCCCCGGTGTGCGCGACTTCGCGCCGGCGGTGGATGCGCTCGATGAACAAAGTCTCGGGTTCGTGGAGGTTGCGCGGCTCGCCGGCCAGTGCCGCTTCCAGGACTGCCGCCACATGCGCGAGCCCGGCTGCGCGGTCAGCGCGGCAGTGGCGAGCGGCGAGCTGGATCCGCGGCGCTACGAAAGCTACCGGCGCCTGCGCCGCCTGCGCGAGGAGCTCAGCGCCGCGCGCGGACCGAAGCGCCGGCGGTGATTATTGGTCATTTGCTGAAAGCGGGGTTATTGCCCTGTTGGTCAATTGCTGAAAGCGGCCTGCGGCCCTTTCAGCCCGCGGGCAAAAAGCGTGGTTTTTGCCCGCTTACAGCGACTGCCGGCCGGCGAGCGCGTGCGCCAGCGTGCCGCCGTCAACGTACTCGAGCTCCCCGCCGACGGGCACGCCGTGGGCGATACGGCTCGCGCGGATACCGTGACGTGCGGCGAGTTCGCTTAAGTAATGCGCGGTCGCCTCGCCCTCAACCGTCGAGTTGGTGGCGAGAATCAGCTCGCGCACCTGCCCTTGCGCGAGAATCGCCTCGAGCTCGCTGCTGCCGAGTTGTTCAGGTCCAACCCCGTCGAGCGGCGACAGGTGTCCCATGAGCACAAAGTAGCGGCCGCGGTAGCTGCCCGAGGATTCAACGGCGACCACGTCCGCGGGCGACTCGACCGCGCACAGGAGCGTCGCATCGCGCAGCGGCGCCGCGCAGATCGCGCACAGCTCTTCTTCCGTGAGCATGCGGCAGCGCTGGCAGCGCTTCACCGACAGGAGCGCCGCATCGAGCGCCGCGGCGAGCGCGCGCGCTCCCGGCCGGCCCTCCTGCAGCAGCTGAAAGGCCATGCGCTGCGCGGTCTTCGGGCCCACGCCGGGCAGCGCGCGCAGCGCCTCGATAAGCCGGGCAAGGTGTGGAGAGTGTTGCATCGGGGCTGCGTGTCAGAACGGCAGTTTCATGCCCGGTGGCAACTTCATCCCTGCGGTCACACTCGCCATTTTCTCCTGCACGCGCGCTTCCACCTTGTGCACGGCGTCGTTGGCGGCCGCGGCGATCAGGTCCTCGAGCATCTCGCGGTCCTCGGCGCTGACGGCGGGCTCGATCTGCACGCGCTTCACCTCGTGCCGCCCGTTCATGGTGACCTTGACCATGCCGCCGCCGGCCTCACCGATCACCTCGATGTTGCCGATCTCCGCCTGGGCCTTCTGCATGTTGGCCTGCATGGCCTGTGCCTGTTTCATCAGGTTGTTGAAATTACCTGCCATGGGAGAGCGACCTGTCAGGCGCCGTGCGCCGTGTGTGAGAGGGGTTTCATTTTGCCGGTCGTACCGTGTCGGGCAGCACGGTCGCGCCGAAGCGCTCGCGCAGGCCCTGCACTCCCGGCTCGGTCTCGAATGAGCGCCGCGCGGCGCTGAGCTCAGCCTCCGAGGCACGCCGCTGTGCCTGCGCGGGAGTCTCAAGCCCCGCAGCGACCGCCTGGAACTCCAGCCGCACCGGTGCGCCGAAGTAACGCGACAGCGCCTGCGCAAGCTTGTCTTCCTGCGCCGGGGTGCGCACCAGCT
>PLEC01000102.1:13985-14229 GCA_003136935.1 Gammaproteobacteria bacterium | reverse complement strand
AGGGGAAGCCGGGCGCGTAGGCGAGCAGTTGTGCCTTGGTGCGCGGATTCCAGGTCAGGTCCACGTTGCGGCGCTTCTCGATCGACCACTGCACCCTGGAGGCGGCGGTCTCGAACGCCATGACCGCGCGCGCCTTTGCGCCGGTATCTGTCTCGCCGGCGAGCTGCAGCATCTGGCCGATGTAAGCGACGTACTTCGCACGCAGCTCCTTGAGCTTGGCATCGTCCTTCAGGTAGTAGTCGCG
>PLEC01000102.1:0-13969 GCA_003136935.1 Gammaproteobacteria bacterium | reverse complement strand
CGGCGGCCGTCTCGATGATGGCGCGCACGCGCTTCTTCGACAGGTCATCAAGCGTGTTGAACGGTCCGTAGCTGGCGTGGTCGGCCGGGATTGCGAAGCGCTCGACCCAGGTGCCGTTGGCGTAGGAAAAGAAATCATCGCCGGGCTTCACGTGAGTGTTGCCGGCGGTGAGATCAATTCCGAAGTCACCGATCGCAGCCCGCGCCGGAGCAGGCGCGCCGGCAGGCGCGATGGCGGGGCTGGCGGTTGCGGGCAAGGACTTCTCCTGGGCGGGCTTGGAGGCACAGGCGGCGACGGCGAGCAGCGCCACCGCCATGCACGGCAGGGATCTCATGTAAGGCGACCTTCCATAGGACTCAAGGCAAGCCAGCATGATACGTGGGCCGCGGCGCCGCGGGGGGTGCGCTGCGCGCCGCAATGGCCAACGCGGCTTTCAGCTCGTCGGCGCCGGCACTCGCTTCGGCGCGCGCGGCTTATGTCGCCTCGCCCCAGTAGCTCACAAGATCTGCCCAGGGGCGGGCGGCGGCAATTGCCGGCCGCGCCGCCGGCGTGCCGATGTACAAAAAACCCACGATCGCATCGCCAATGGTGAGACCCAACGCCTGCCTGAGCGCCTCGTCGTACGCAGCCCCGCCGGTCTTCCACATGGCGTTGAAGCCGAGCGCGAAGGCCGCGAGCATCATGGCGTGCGCCGCCGCGCCTGCCGACAGCTGCTGCTCGATCACCGGAATCTTCACGTCCCGGCTGCAACGCGCCGCCACCACGATGATGAGCGGCGCGCGCAGTGCTTTGGCGCGCTCGCGCTGCAGCGCCTCCTCATTGGCCGCAGCGTGTGTGCGCTGCAGATGTTGCGCCAGCAGCTCCCCGAAGCGCTCGCGGGCGGCGCCGCGCACCACCACGAACCGCCACGGACGCAAGCGCCCGTGATCGGGCGCGTGCACCGCGCTCTCGAAAATCAGCCGCAGCGCGCCTTGATCGGGCGCCGGCTCCTGGAGCGTCTTTGCCGAGTAGCGGGTCGTCAGTGCGTCTATGGCTTGCATGCGTGCATTGTCGCAGACTCATTGCATGCTGGTCGTGTCCGAAGCCTGCGAGCGCAACAAGGGGCCAATCCTCGCCGTGCTCGCCGCCGAGCTCGCAGCACAGCGCGCGGTGCTCGAGATCGGCAGCGGTACCGGTCAGCATGCGGTGCACTTCGCCACCCACCTGCCATACCTCACGTGGCAGCCAAGTGAGATGCGCGCGCAATTACCGCCGCTCATCGAACGGCTGCGGCGTGAAGCGCCGCCCAACGTGCGCGCCGCGATCGCGCTCGATGTGCACGATGATCCGTGGCCGGCCGCGGACCTGGATGCGGTGTTCAGCGCCAACACATTGCACATCATGGCGTGGAGCGCGGTGCGCGAATTCTTTCGCGGCAGCGCTTCGGTGCTGCCCCCCGGCGGCGTGCTGTGCGTGTACGGTCCCATACGCTACCGCGGTGAATACACCAGCGCCAGCAACGCGCAGTTCGATCAGTGGCTCAAGGAGCGCGACCCGCAAAGCGGCATCCGTGACTTTGAGGCGCTCGATGCGCTGGCCCGCGCGCAGGGGCTGCAGTTGCGCGCCGATCACGCCATGCCCGCCAATAATCAGACCCTGGTTTGGCACCGTCCGGCCTGAGCACGCGGCCGCTTCAAAGCGCCGCGCAGCGTGCGCTGTTGCCGTCCGCGAACACCCTCAAGGCGGTGGCGAATGCGCCTCGATACGTCAATTTATTCCTAAATATCAAGTACTTGAGAGCTGGCAGAGCGCAACATTACTTCGCGGTCATACGGCGCTTGCTGGATGTCTTTTCAGCAATAATACGCGCGCTTTGGAGCAAGGGGGCCAGCCTGCGCTGATGGGCTTTCCAACAGCAGGCGCATGAGCCGGTCAGGCACCCAGGCACGCTAAGCAGCGCACTCTCATTGTTCTTTCTGCAATACTTTTCCGGAGATACATCGATGTTCAAGCACCTCGTACCCGTTGTCGCCCTCGCCCTGATCGCAGGTCCGGCGTTCGCGCAGTCCGCTGCGGCCCCGGCGGCGGCTCCGGCTGCTGCTGCAGCGCCTGCTGCGGACGCCCCGGTCAAGTCCACCACCCACAAGAAGCACAAGCATCACCACAAGGCGAAGACTGCCGCTTCTTCGATGGCTGCGGACACCGCGCCCGCGAAGTAACAGTCAGTAGCTGACGTTCCAGGGCCCCGCCGTGCAAACGGCGGGGCCTTTTTATTTGCGGGGCTTGCGGGGCGGGCCAAACGGGTTCAAATTTAGGGCCATGGATGGGGCGCAGCAGGCCGCGATACATCAAGCCCTGGTAGCTGTACAACATGCCGTCACGAGCATGACCTTTCCGAGCTGCGATCAGGAAGACATGATCGAAGCCATCGACCGCGTCGAAGAGCAGCTGCACACCACGCATCCGAACCTGGCACTGATGTGCCGCTTTCTGAACTCCATTGCGCGCAGCCTGCGTGCGCAGCCGGAGGCGCGCGCTGCCTGCCTCGCCATCGAGGATGCCATCGGCAAGGCCGGCATGCCCAGCACCTGGCAGTCCGGGATCTGATTACCCCCACCCCGCGCACCCAGCTCGCTCGCCGCAAAGAGCGCGGCACGTACGACCGCGACGTCATCAATTCCATACTCGACGAAGCGCTCTACTGCCACCTTGGTTTCGTCATCGACGGCCAGCCCTACGTGCTGCCAACCGTCCACGCCCGGATCGGCGATGAGCTCTACGTCCACGGTTCGGTCAACAACCGCATGTTTGGCGCGCTGGCCGGGGGCGCGAGTCTGTGCGTGACCGTGACCCTCCTCGACGGCCTGGTGCTGGCGCGCGCTGCCTTCAAGCACTCCATGAACTACCGCTCGGTGGTGATTCTCGGCGCCGCCCGGGCACTCACCGCAAATGAGGAAAAACGCCGCGCGATGCTGGCGGTCGTCGAGCGCGTGCTACCCGGTCGTGCCGCGCAGGTGCGCGCTCCGAATGAGCGGGAGCTCAACGCCACCATCGTGCTGTGCCTGCCCATTACGGAGGCCTCGGCCAAGATCCGCAGTGGCCCGCCGCTGGATGCCGAAGAGGACCGCGCCATCGCCTGCTGGGCGGGCGTACTGCCACTGCGGCTGGCGGCCCTGCCACCCGTGGCCGACCCGCACCTCCCGGACACGCTCGCCCCACCGAAAACCCTGACCTCCTGGTCGCGCGCAACCACCCGCACCCGTCGCTGAGGGGCCGCTGGTCGCTGAGGGGCCTGTGAAGGCGCGGGCGTTGCCTTCGCCGAGCGCGGCGGTCTAAGTTGGCGGTGATGTTTACGCCGCTCTCCCAGGGACTCCTGCTCCTCGCAGCCTCGGTGTTTCTCGTGACGCTGGCGCGGCGCGTGGGGCTGCCCACCAGCATGGGTTACCTGGTGGTGGGCCTGGTGCTGGGACCGCATGCGCTCGGTGTGATTTCCGACTCCGGGACCACGCGTCTGCTGGCCGAACTCGGTGTCGCGTTCCTGCTGTTCACGCTCGGCCTGGAATTCTCGGTGCCGCGCATGCTCGCGATGCGTCGCGAGGTGTTCGGGCTCGGCGCCGCGCAGGTCATCGCAACCGGCGGCGTATTCGCGCTGCTCGGACATGCACTGGGGATTGCCTGGCTCACCGCGGTCGTGCTGGGTGGCGCGGTGGCGATGAGTTCGACCGCCATCCTGCTGCAGCAGCTCACCGAACGTGCCGAGCTCAACCGCACACACGGGCGCCTCGCGTTCGCGATGCTGCTGTTCCAGGACCTGGCATTCGTGCCGTTGCTGGCGCTCGCCTCGGCACTCATCGGCGGTGAGCGCTTTGACAGCAGCGCGGGCGCCGTGGCGGTGGTCGGCGGCGTGCTCGCGATCGTGGCGGTGCTGGCCGCGGGACGCTGGCTGCTGCGTCCGCTGTTTCATGAAATCGCCCACAGCCGCCTGCGCGAACTGTTCACGCTGGCGGTGTTGTTCGTGGCGCTCGGTTCGGCGTGGGTGTCGCATATCGCCGGCCTGTCGTTTGCGCTCGGCGCGTTCCTGTCCGGAATGATGCTGGCGGAGACTGAGTATCGGCACCAGATCGAGGCGGTCATCCGCCCGTTCCGCGACATCCTGCTGGGACTATTCTTCATCTCGGTCGGTATGCTCCTCGACATGCGCCTGCTCGGCCGCCTCGGGGAGCTGGCGATCGTGCTGGCGATGCTGGTGACGCTCGTGGTCCTCAAGGCGACACTCGCCGCCCTGGTGACGCGTCCGTTCACCACCACGCGCTTCAAGGCACTGCGCACCGGCATCGTGATGTCCATCGGCGGAGAGTTCGGAGTGGCGCTGTGCAGTCTGCTGCTGCAGGCCGGGCTCGCTGCCGAGCGCCTTGCTGAACCGCTGCTGGTCGCCATCGTACTGTCGATGCTCTTAAGCCCACTCATCCTCAACAACAACAAGCGCGTGGCGCGCTTGCTGCTGCGTGAGCGCGCGCCGGCGCCAACCGCCAGCGAGCGCGAGGACGCGGCGACCGGGCAGATCGCGCGCCGCGAGCACGTGATTCTCTGTGGCTTCGGCCGCGTCGGCCAGAATGTCGCGCGGGTGCTCGAGTCCCAGGGTTTCGAGTACATCGCACTCGATCTGGATCCGGCGCGCATCCGCGCCGCGCGCCAGGCTGGCGATCCGGTGGTATTTGGCGACTCCGCGGATGAGGAGCTGCTCACCACCGCCGGCGTTGCCAATGCCAGCGCGGTCGTCATCAGCTTCTCCGATCCCGCTACCTCCATAGGCATCCTGCGCAGCGTGCGCCGCCTGCGGCCGGAGGTGCCGGTGCTGGTGCGCACGCGCGATGACGCGCGCATCCAGGAACTGCAGGACGCCGGTGCCACCGACGTCGTGCCGGAGACCTTTGAAGCCAGTCTCATGCTGGTGTCGCACGTACTGATGCTGTTGCAGGTGCCGGCGGCAAGCGTGGTGCGCACCGTGGGCGACATCCGTAACAACCGCTACACGGTGCTGCGGAACATCGTCGGGCGCGGCGAGTCGCGCCCCGTGGACGAGCGCAGCGAACACCGCGAGGAAATCAAGTCCGTGGTGGTTCCACCGGGCGCCTGGGCGGTGGGCCGCACCCTGGGCGAGGTACGCCATCGCGGCATCGAAGTCACCTTCACCGGCGTGCGCCGCCAGGGAATTCTCGGCCGCGAACCCGCCGGCGACACCGTGCTGCGCGACGGGGATATTGTGGTGATCTACGGCCAGCCCGAGGAGCTTGAGCGCGCCGAGGCGGTGCTGCTGGCCGGATGATGCGAAGATACGCGCCGCGCGCGCCAAGCCACGCTCGTCAGGAAGGA
The DNA here is from genome assembly GCA_003136935.1 of Gammaproteobacteria bacterium. GTDB lineage: Bacteria > Pseudomonadota > Gammaproteobacteria > Steroidobacterales > Steroidobacteraceae > 13-2-20CM-66-19. Next base: position 8,617 of record PLEC01000102.1, on the reverse strand, counting down.
TTTCATCCCATGCACAAGAGCCGCCTTGCCGGATTCATCATCGATTGCCAGACCGGCGATCTGGAGAGCGCGACGCGTTTCTGGAGCGCGGCGCTGGGGCTGAAGGTAACCGCCGCCGCGGCCGCGGAACATAAATACCGCGCCCTCGCCACCGCCGCCGACGAAGTACACCTGGAAGTGCAGAAGGTCGAGCACCCGAGCCGCGTGCACCTGGACATTGAGTCCGACGACATCGAGGCGGAGGTGCGGCGACTCGAGACACTCGGCGCGCGGCGCATCGGGCCGGTGGAGAGCTGGTATGTCATGGAGGCACCCACCGGGCAGCGCTTCTGCGTGGTGCGGGTGCTGCGCGCCGACTTTGCGAGCCGCGCCAACACCTGGAACGACTGACGCCCTTGAACCGCAGCGACATCCACTTTCCGCCCAAGCACGCGCCGCTGCGCGACGACGTGCATGCGCTCGGAGCGCTGGTGGGCGAAATCCTGCGCGAACAGGGCGGCCAGCAGCTGTTCGAGCTCGTGGAGCTCGACCGCGTCGCCGCCATTAAAAGCCGCGGCGGCTCGAGCGAAGCGCGCGCCGAACTTGCGGCGTGCGTGCGCGGCCGACCGCCGGCGCTGGCGCGCGAGCTGGTGCGCGCGTTCTCGACCTGGTTCCAGGCCGTCAACGTCGCCGAGAAAGTCCACCGCATCCGCCGCCGCCGCGAATATTTCCTCAAGGACAGCCAGCGACCACAACCCGGCGGCGTGGAAGATGCGCTCGCGGCATTGAAAGCCCGCGGCCTCACCCAGGCGCAGGTGCTGGAGTTGATCGGCAGCCTGTCCATCGAGCCGGTGTTTGCACCGCATTCGACCGAGGCCAGCCGCCGAACGCTGCTACGCAAGCAACAGCGCATCGCACAGCGGCTGCTCGAGCGGCTGGACCCGAGTCTCACTCCACACGAGGCGCGCAACGTCTGGAACAACATCCGCATGGAGCTGACCACCGCCTGGCAGACCGAGGAGCTGCCGCGCGAGCGGCTGACGGTGGCGGACGAGCGCGAACAGATTCTGTTCTACCTGACGGAGATCCTGTATCGCGTGGTGCCGGCGTTTTACGAGGAGATCACGCTCGCCCTGGAGAAGGTGTACGGGGCGGGCGTGGCCCGCGTGCCGTCGATCCTGCACGTCGGCAGCTGGGCGGGCGGCGACATGGATGGCAATCCGGATGTGCATGCCAAGACCATCCGCGAAGCACTGGCGCGCCAGCACCAGGTGATCGTCAACCGCTACTTCGAGGAGTGCCAGGAGCTGGCGCAGCGACTGTCACAGAGCGCCAGCCGTGTACCAGCGTCCGCCGACATCGTCAAAAGAGTCGAGGAGTACATGCGCCTCCTGCCGGGGGCGCGCGCCATCACTCCCGCGCGGCATGACCGCATGCCCTACCGCGTGTTCCTCGCGCAGATCGGCGAACGGCTGCGCAACGGCTACCAGGGCCGCGCCAGCGGCTATGAGAATGCGCGGCAGTTCCGCGACGATATCGCGCTCATTGCCGTGAGTCTCAAGGCCAACAAGGGCGTGAATGCCGGGCTCTTCTACGTGGAGCGCCTGCTGCGGCGGATCGACACCTTCGGCTTTCACCTCGCAACGCTCGACGTGCGCCAGCATGCAAGCGTGCTGCACCAGGTCATCGCGCAGGGCTGCGACGACCCCACGTGGCTGACGCGCAGCAGTCGCGAGCGCCGTGACCTGCTCGCGCAGGCGCTGGAGAAGGACCGCGGGCCGGCGGTCGAGCTCGATGCACTCGGCCGGCGCATGCTGGCGGTCTTCGATGCCATCATGCAGGGCCGGCATCGCTACGGGCCCGAGGCCATCGGCTACTTCATCGTCAGCGGGGCGAGCGGCGCGGATGATGTGCTGGCGGCGTTGCTGCTGGCACGCTGGGCGGCGGCCTTCGACAAGCGCAGCGGCGAGGTGGCGCTCGATATCGCGCCGCAATTCGAAAGCGCTGCGGCCTTAAGCAGCTGCGGCGACACCATGCAGGAGCTGCTCGCCGACCCCTTGTACCGCCGGCATCTGGAAGCGCACGGCCGCCGGCAGTGCGTCCTGATCGGCTATTCCGACAGCAACAAGGAAACCGGTGCGTGTGCCTCGCGCGTCACCATTCACCAGGCGCAGCAAACCCTGGCGCGCGTGCTCGCCGCCGCCGGTGAACAGCACGTGCTGTTCCACGCCCGCGGCGGCAGCGTGGCGCGCGGTGGCGGCCGCATCGAGGCCATAGTCAAAGCGGCACCCGCGGGGGCCGTGAACGGCGTACTGCGCATCCGCGAGCAGGGCGCGACCATCAAGCAAGGCTACGGCCTGCGCCCCATCGCCATGCGCACGCTTGAGCGCGCCTTCAACGCCCTGTCGCTCACCACCGCGGCGCTGCGCCGCGGCGAACTGCAACCTGATTCGCCCGAGCAGCTGCAGATCGCCGCGCTGCTCGGAGAGGCGAGCCGCGCCACCTACCGCCGCCTGGTGTATGAGGAACCGCGCTTCTACGAGTTCTTCGAGACCGTAACCCCCATAGACGTGATCGAGCGCATGCAGATCGGCGCGCGCTCTGTGCACCGTTCCGAAAAGGCCGGAATCGCGGGTCTGCTGCCGGTGCCCTGGGTCTTCTCCTGGTCGCAGACCCGCTACATGCTGCCTGGCTGGTATGGCGCCGGGGCGGGCCTCGCCGCGGTGGTAGAGAAGTTCGGCCTGGCGCGCGTGCGCGTGGCGCGCGCCGGCTGGTTCTTCCTTGGCAACCTCATCGATGACATCGAGACCACGCTGGCGCGCGCTGATCTTGACATCGCGCACCACTACGACGCGCTCGCCCCGCAGGCGCTGCGGCACATTGCAGATACCATTCACGCGGAATACAACTCAGCCTGCGCGCAGGTGCTCGCCATCAAGGAGAGCCACGCGCTGCTGGATTCCGATCCGACGCTGCAGCGCTCGATCCAGCTGCGCAACCCCTATGTGGATCCGATGAACCTCATGCAGGTGGATCTGCTGCAGCGCTGGCGCGCGGGCGGGCGCGCGGATCGCGACCTATTCGAAGCGCTGCTGGCGAGCGTGGGCGGGATTGCCCAGGGTCTGCAGAGCACCGGCTGAACGATGAGCGCCACCATCACGATTCGCACCGCCGCCGAGCACGAAATGCCGCAGGTGTTGGCATTCATCCGCGAACTCGCCGTCTACGAGCATCTCGAGCACGAGGTGGTGGCGAGCGCGGCGGATCTGTCGGCGGCGCTCTTCGGTCCGCACCGCTACGCGGAAGTGGTGTTCGCCTGCCTCGACGGCGAACCGATGGGCTTCGCCCTCTTCTTCCACAACTTCTCGACCTTCCTCGGCAGGCCCGGCATTTATCTCGAGGACCTGTTCGTGCGACCCGCGGCGCGCGGGCACGGTATCGGCAAGCGCCTGCTCGCGTGGCTTGCCGCCACGGCGCTCGAACGCGGGTGCGCGCGGCTCGACTGGGCGGTGCTTGACTGGAATGAGCCGGCGCTGGGGTTCTATCGCCGCCTGGGAGCGCTGGCGCAGGATGAGTGGACGACGATGCGCCTCACGGGCGCGGCGCTCGAGCGACTCGCGCGCGAGGCCGCGCAATGAAGCGGCTGCAATCAGGGTCGCTTGTAGATCACGCCGTCCTTCATCACGAACACGACGTGCGTGAGCGAACCGATGTCACGCGTGGGATCGCCGTCCACGGCCACAAGATCCGCCAGCATCCCGGCGCGTACCCGGCCGAAATCCGCCTCATGGCGCAGGATCTTCGCGTCGGTAGCGGTGGCGGCGGTGAGTGCCTGCACCGGGGTCATACCGTCGCGCACCATCCATTGCAGCTCGCGGTAGTTGGTGCCGTGCGCGAACACCCCCACGTCGCTCCCGCAGCCGATGAGCACCCCCTCCTTCATGGCGGTCGTGAAGGCCCGCCGCGCCTGCTCCATCCCCGCGGTCGGTGCAGATTTCGCGGGCAGGTAATGTTCGAAGTACTCCCCGTAGGCCTCCTCCGCGGTCAGCGTCGGCAGATATGCAACACCGCGCGCGGCCATCAGCCTGAACACCTCGGGCGTACCGTTGAAGCCGTGTTCGATGGTGTCGACACCGGCGAGCACCGCGCGGCGCATGCCTTCGGCCGTGGTGGCGTGCGCCGCCACCGGCCGCCCGGATGAGTGCGCCGTCTCGACCAGCGCCCGCAGCTCCTCTTCGCTGAAAGTGGGCTGCTGCGTGCCACCGGGGCCCCATCTATAGTCCGCGTACACCTTGACCCAGTCGGCACCGCGGCCGGCCTGCTCGCGCACTGCGCGAATCACCTCGGCAACTCCACTCGCCTCCTGCGCCCCCTGCGGCGTGCAGCACACATCCGGACGCAAGGCGCGCGGCGCCGGACCGTAGGTGCCGGTCGCCACAATGGCGCGGGTGGCGACGAACAGGCGCGGGCCCTCGATGAGGCCGTCTTCGATCGCCCGCCGCAATGACACATCGGCGTACTCCGCGCCCTCAGTGCCTAAGTCCCGCAGCGTCGTGAACCCCGCCATGAGCGTCGCGCGCGCCTGCCGGGCGGCGCGCAGCGTGCGATAGGGCACCGGTTCCTTGAGAACCTGGTCGTCCCAGAGGGTCTCGTTGTAGGGGTGCAGGAACAGGTGTGAATGCGCATCGATGAGGCCGGGTATAAGGGTCGCGCCCGGCAGATCGATTATGGTCGCGCCGGCGGGCATGCTCACCGTGCTCTGCGGGCCCACCGCCGCGATGCGCTCGCCCTGGGTAAGCACCACCCATCCGGCATGCACAGGCTCGCCAGCGGTCCACACTTGCGCCGGGCGCAGCAGCGTTGCAATGGGAGCAGCCGGCGCATCTGCCGGCGTCGGGCCGCCGGTGGCGGACCGCGCGGTGGGAATCGCGGCGCTTAGGGCTGCGTGTGCTAGGAGGACGGCGGCGAATCGCGGCCCGCGCATCCGCGGGCTCCTCACGAACCCATCAGCACGGTGGTGTCGTAGCTCTCAAATCCCTGGATGGCGCGGCCGTAGGCGTTGAACACCAGCCGCTCGGCGACCTTGTCGGCGCGCGGCGCCAGCAGCATGCGCAGCACCACGTCGTCCGCGGGCCGCGTGGCCTCTTCCGCCAGCAGCTGCTCGATAACGCGCGTCAGGCGGTGTATCAGCTCGTTCACGAAACGCAGGTGCGCGCCGTCATGCACCTGGTCGGTGCCCGGACCGTAGGTGGCGCGCGCCTCTTCGGCAAGCTCATGCAGGAACAGGTTCAGGAGGCGCGCCTTGTCGACCAGCCGCAGCTCCACGAAGAACTGGATTTCGGAATTGAGGTTCATAGCGCCCCCGCTTCTATCCGCTTTCCTACTCGCTAGGCAGGGAAGAAGTCAATGGGCTTGGTGGTGGTGATGGTCTCGACATCCTTGGCGTCGAAGTGCAACAGGCGCACGAGCGCCATGATCTTACTCTCGAGCTCCGGATCCTTGAGCTCGCTTGAGACCACGCGGCACATGGTCACCTCACCACTGGGCGCGATGGTGAACTCCAGCACCAGTTTCCCCTGCAGCTCCGCGTTGTCGCGCAGCGCCCGGGCATACAGGTTGTAGATCCGCCCCTTGTTGCGATCGAAGACCAGCTCGATCTCCTCGGGGGAGCGTGCGGCCCTGCCGCTGCCGCCGCTGCGGGTGGGCGCGCGGTTGTTCAGACCCGAACGGGCGATCCCGGAGGTGACCGCGGTGGTGTCGTGACCGGTGAGCGAGCCGGCGCCGGTGCCGAAACCGCGACTGGAGTTGGCGGAGGTGATGCCGCCGCTCCCGGCACCGGCCTTGGAGGTAATGAGTGAGCGCTCGGCGTGCGTGTCCGCGCCTACTGCGCCGGAAAGGTTCCTGGTCTCAAGCGGCTTAAGATCCATCACTTCGCGTAAGTCAGCGAGTTCGTCCTTCACTTGACTGAGTTGCTTCTGCGCCTTCTCATGCGCGCGCTGCCGCTGGTCGACCGGGGGCGCAACGGGCACAGGCTTCGGCTCGATCTTCGGCTTCACCTCCACCTTGGGCGCCGGCGGCGGCGGCGGCTTGGGTTTATTCTCGAGCATCACCCGCGCGAGACGCTGCGGGACATCCACGGTCGTCGGGCGCTTCGGTGACGGCAGCAGCGGAAACAGGATACCGAACACCACCAGCAGGATGAGCATGTAGCGCAGGATTTTGCGGAAGCGTTCGCTCGCTTCCTCGTCGCCTTCCCAGGGCAGCTCGAACTCGCGGTAATAAGGGGCAATGACCATGCTGTTACGCGGGCTTGAACTGACCGGCCACGACCGGCTTTTCCTTTTGAATGACCGCCAGCGACACCTTGCCGTAGTCGGCGTCCGTGCAGGTGAGCATCACCCGCTTGATTACGTCGTAAGGCAGCGACTTGTCCGCCATGATGGTGATCTCGCGTTCGGCAATGTCGCGCTCACTCATCTCCTTGCCGACCAGCATCGGTCGCTTGAGCGCCGCACGCAGCGAGTCGACCAGCGCGCCGGAGCCGGCGCGAATTTCGGCAACGCTCGCGATACGCTCGCCCTGTACGAACAGGTCGTCCTTGGTGATCATGACGACCACCGACTGTTTGGGTGCCACCTGCGCGATGGATTGCGGGATCTCGATGCCCTTGGCGTTCTGAATAACCTCAACTTCGGTCGAATACACCAGCAGGAACGCCACCATCACCGTGAGGATGTCGATCAGCGGAATGAGGTTCAGCGTCGCGTCGGCGCGGTGGCGCAGGTGATGCGTCGCCATGCGGCGGGCGCGATTCGACATGCTCATCGGGGTGCTCCGTTGGCGGGGGCGGCCGGGGACGGCGCGGAGTCCGGTGCCGGCGCATCCCCTAAGGAAATATCCGGGAATAGCTCCGCCTGCACGGTGCCCATGCCCTGGCTCACTTCAAACACGCGCACCCGGTCCATGACCTGCACCACCGTGTCGTAAGGGGTCTGCGCTTCCAGCAGCACGCTGGCGTCGGTCTTTTCGGGGAATCTGGCCTTGACGCGCTTCAGGTACTCGGTGAGCGCGTCGTAGTCATAGCCCTTGGCGGTGTTAGGAATCGTCGCCAGGGGACCGGAGTTGCGATCGGCCACCTGCAGCAGGTCCTTGCGCACCATCACTTCCAGTTGCAGCCCGGGTGGCGGTTCCTTGAAGGTGGTGTTCTGCGGCGGCAGGTTCAGCTGCAGGATCACGGTGCGCGAGAACACCGCGGTCATGAGCAGAAACGTGACCAGCACCGTGAAGATATCGATCATCGGCACGAGTAGCAGCTCTGTAGGCCGACGCGTGTGGCGCTCGAGCTTGCGGGTTTGATACGAACGGCGCATAGGGGCCGGCGGGCCTTGGGTGATCAGCCGCGACGACGTGTCAGGCCGCGGCGGCGGGCGCGGGCTGCTGCCGCTCGGTGATCGCGTTCAGAAACTTCACCGACGCCATCTCCAGGCTGTCGACAAGTTCGGTCGTCTTGGTCTGCAGGAACGCGTGAATGAACAACAGCGGCACCGCGGTCATGAGGCCAAAGGCCGTGCAGTTCATCGCCACCGAAATGCTCGCCGACAGGAGGTTGGCCTTCTCCGCGGGGTTGATGGTCGCCACCGCGGCGAAGGCGCGGATCAATCCCATCACAGTGCCCAGCAAGCCCAGCAGTGTCGCCAGGTTGGCAAACGTTGCGAGGTAATGCGTGCGCTTCTCCAGCCGCGGCACCACCTCCATCAGGCTCTCCTCCATGGCCTTTTCGATGTCGTCGCGGCGGCGCGCGGACTGAATGCGTGCCAGCCCGTAGTTAAGGATGTGGCCGATGGCGGAGTCGGACTTGGAAGTCGTCTGTGCCACCTGGCGAAAGTTGCCCTGCGCCAGCAGCGGCACGATCTCGTTCCACAGGCTGCGGTTACGCACCGCAGTGCGGGTGAGATAAATGTAGCGTTCGACGGCGATGGCAAGCCCCACCACGAACACGATCGCGATGGGGTACATGAACCACCCACCGCCCTGAAAGAATCTTACGATCAAGTCCCAGAGAAACATCTGACACTCCCGCTCATTAGACCGCTACACACAAGCACTAGCACTATGAAAACTGAATGACATAAAGCCAAAAAGCTGCGACCCAGCTCTCATCCTTACACGACCCGGGGCGGCAATTCTAAGGCTTGTCGCCAGAAAGCGGCGTCGCCCCGGTTTTTGCCCCCTTCGCGTCGGGTTTCAGGGCGTCGTAATAACGGTTTTCGCGCTGGAATACGTCCCGATCGAGGGGCTGCAATACCTCATCCAGCAGGCTGTTCGGTGGCTTGCCCGTCAGATCGCTTAAGTCAGAGCGCTTCCACGGCACGATATACAGAACCTTCGGCAGCTCGCGGTTGCCGGTGATGTCGGTGGTTTCCAGCTCCAGCCGGTCGGCGCCTTTGCGCGCCGCGCCGCCTGGGCGCGCGGCAGCGCGAGCAGGCGTGGTGGCGGCCGCAGGTGGCGTGGCGGCTGCAGGCGCGGCGGCGGGTGCGGACAGCGCAGCGGGCGCCTTGGTCGTGTCGACTCCCGGCTCGAGTTGATCCGGGCGCGGAATATCACCCGCGCGCGGCGCGGTAGTCGGCGCGGCCGTGGG
>PLEC01000164.1:1696-7863 GCA_003136935.1 Gammaproteobacteria bacterium | reverse complement strand
AGCAGCACGAAGCCGCTGACGAAATTGCTGGCCACCGACTGCAGACCAAAGCCGAGTCCCAAACCAATGGCGCCGGTGAGCACGTTGAGGGTGGTGACGTCGACGCCGGCGGCATTGATGCCGAGCAGGATCCCCAGGCCCACCAGCAGGAAGTAAGTGAACTTGGAGACGCCCACGCGCGTGGAGACCGCCAGCTGGTCGAGCCGCATCACCCGCCCTTCGATGGCGCGGGCGACCAGGCTGGAAACGACCACGAACGCGCTCACCACCACCAGGCCCTTGAGCAGCGCCCACAGACTGAACTGGCTCCTGCCGGGGACGAGGCTGATGTGATTGAGCGTCGCCTCGACGACGTCGAGCCAGCCGAGCATCGCCACCGACACCAGCAGCCACACGACGAGGGTGATGCGGGATTGACGGTGGCGCACCCACGAGACCGGTCCGAGCAGCAGGCCCAGCACGTAAACGCCCGCGCGTATCAGCGCCAGCGCCGTGACCAGCTGGGCCGCAATGGCGACGTGAACACCGAGGTTGGTGAACGCGCCTAAGACCAGGCGCCCGGCGTACAGCGTGGCAAGCGCCGCGAACAGCGGCGCGATGATGAGTGCCCCGTCGAACACGTAGTCCAGCAGGCGCGGAACTCCTGCGCCCGGGCCGGCGGGCGCCAGCGGCGCACGCCGCGCGGCGAGGGCGCGCAGCACCGCCAGCGCGACCACCGCGGCGATCAGGATGACCAGCCATTCGGCCAGGGCGGGCGGCGAGATGAGCTGGAAAAAGACGGCCTTCACGGCGCTACTGGCGCTGTCCATCAGGCGTTCAGGTCAGGGATCAACTGGCTCTCCACGCGGGCGATCTGGTCCTTGAGCATGAGTTTGCGCTTCTTGAGACGCTTCAACTGCAGCTCGTTGATGTGCAGGTCGAGCGACAAACGGGAAATGACCTCGTCGAGATCACGGTGTTCGATACGCAGTTGCCGCAGCTTCTCCACGTTGCGGAACAGCTCGCGGTCGACGTTGTCTTCGATTTCCGCCATGCGGGGGTGACCCGGGGGCTGTTGGCGGTGGGGCGCCAAAGGCTCCGGAGCTTAGCTGAGAGGGCCGCGCAGCGCCACGTTCAGCGGCCGCCCCGCCCGCGGTGCGAGGAGCGCCCGGGAGGCGATCCCCGGCGGTCGCGCCCGCCACCNNCCACCGGGACGGCCGCCACCGGGACGACCCCCACCCGGACGGCCACCTCCGTGAGGGCGTGCGCGGTGCACCGGCGCACCCGCCACCACGCCGGTGGCGAGCAGTTCCGGTGAGATGGAGGAGAACGGAATCTTGTGGCCCAAATAGGTCTCGATGTCCGGCAGCCCCACCGCGTACTCCTCGCATGCGAAGCTGATGGCATCGCCTTCCGCTCCGGCACGCGCCGTGCGCCCGATGCGGTGCACGTAGTCGGGCGGATCCTGCGGCAGATCGAAGTTGAATACGTGACTGACGTCGGGGATGTGCAGCCCGCGCGAGGCGACATCGGTGGCGATCAGAACCGCGAGTTTGCCCTCATGAAAATCGCGCAGGAACCGCAGGCGCTTGTTCTGGGGCACATCCCCGGACAGCGCCTGGGCGTTGAAGCCGTTGGCCTTGAGCGTGCTCTCGAGGCGTTCCGCCGTACGCTTGGTGTTCACGAACACCATGGTGCGTACCGCCTCGCTCTGGTGCAGTAGGCCGATGAGCAGCGGCACCTTCTCCTCCATGGAGGGGTAGTACATCATCTGTCGAACCTGATCGACGGTCATCTTGTCCGGCTCGATGCGCACAGTTTCCGGATTGTTCATGTGCTCGTAAGCGAGCTCGAGCACCCGCTGGGAGAGGGTGGCGGAGAACAGCATCGACTGGCGCCGGTCCGGGGGCGGCAGGCGGCGCAGGATGTAGCGGATGTCGGCGATGAACCCTAAGTCGAACATGCGGTCCGCCTCATCGAGCACCAGCACCTGCGCGTGCCTGAGGTCAAACACATGCTGCTTGAAGTAGTCGATGAGTCTGCCGGGTGTGCCGACCAGCACGTCACAGCCGCCCGCCACTTCCTCACGCTGCTTCTCGTAGTCGATGCCGCCGAAGACCACCGAGTGCTTAAGCCCGGTGTGCGCGCCCAGAGTGAGCGCGTCGTGGTGAATCTGCACCGCAAGTTCCCGGGTTGGCGCCACGATGAGGGCACGCACTGAAGTTGGCGTACGGTTCGGCGCCGCCGGGCGTGTCAGCAGCGACTGGTACAGCGCGACCAGAAATGCCGCGGTCTTGCCGGTGCCGGTCTGCGCCTGACCGGCGACATCGCGGCCGGCGAGCGCCAGCGGCAATGTCTGGGCCTGGATGGGCGTGCAATCAACGAAGCCTGCTTGCTTTATGCCCGCCATGACCCCATCTACGAGGCCAAGTGAGGCGAAAGTCACGGAATCAGAGTGTGGTTCGGTCATCAATTACATCTGAGATGTGAGAGGTGAATTCTGCGCCGAGCTTGCAAAAACGACCCGGAAGCGCTACAAAGTGTCTCAAGTCAGCGGGCCAGCAGGTCCGCACCTGCCAGTCAGGTCTTCATAATTCACCGGAAGATTCATACTCAATCACGAGTTATTAGTGTAACCGTTTAGCGGGTGTTTCTGGCATCGCTTTTCGTTGGTTCGTTGCCCACCCGCTGCCGATTCCCCAACTTTTTCCCAAGCATATTTTCCACGCTCTGTATTTGACGGAGGTTCAACCGCGTGAGTAGCTCGCACATTGTGCACACCACGGACGCCACTTTCGCACAGGACGTCCTCAAGGCCGACAAACCGGTATTGCTGGATTTCTGGGCCGAATGGTGTGGTCCGTGCAAGATGATCGCCCCGATTCTCGATGAGATCGCGAGCGAGTATCAGGACCGCATCAAGATCGCCAAGCTCAACATCGATGAGAACCCGCAGACGCCGCCCAAGTTCGGCATCCGCGGCATTCCCACCCTGATCCTGTTCAAGAACGGCACGGTCGAGGCACAGAAAGTCGGCGCCGTGTCCAAGTCGCAGCTCTCGGCTTTCCTGGACAGCAACCTGTGAGGGGCTATCTGGGTAATCAGGGCCGTAACCGGCCGAATAAGGGCCCGCGCCATGGCGGCGGCGGCGGTGGTGGTGGCGGCAGCCGTGACGGTAATCGCGACGGCAATCGTGGCAACAATGGCGGACGCCCCGATGACATGATGCAGGAGCCCGAGCCGTTCGACGCCGACGACTCGGAAATCATCAGCCCGGCCGAGCTGACGGCATCGCGCACCTCGATGAACCTCACCGAGCTGAAGGCGAAGCCCATTCACGAGCTGGTGAAGCTCGCCGAGTCGATGGGGCTCGAGAGCCTCGCCCGCTCGCGCAAGCAGGACATCATTTTCTCGATCCTGAAAGCGCACGCGAGGAACGGCGAGAATATCTACGGTGACGGCGTGCTGGAGATTCTGCAGGACGGCTTCGGCTTCCTGCGCTCGGCGGACGGCTCCTACCTGGCCGGTCCCGACGATATCTACGTAAGCCCAAGCCAGATCCGCCGCTTCAACCTGCGCACCGGTGACACGATCTCCGGGCTCATCCGTCCGCCCAAGGACGGCGAGCGCTATTTCGCGCTGCTCAAGGTCGGGGAGATCAACTTTGACTCACCCGACAGCTCGCGCAGCAAGGTGCTGTTCGAGAATCTGACGCCGTTCCATCCGACCAAGCGCATGAAGCTCGAGCGCGGTAACGGTTCCACCGAGGATCTCACCGCACGCACCATCGACCTGGTGGCGCCCATCGGCAAGGGCCAGCGCGGTCTCATCGTCTCCCCGCCGAAGGCCGGCAAGACGATGCTGCTGCAGAACATCGCCACCGCCATTACTTCCAACCATCCCGAGGTGCACCTCATCGTGCTGCTCATCGACGAGCGGCCCGAGGAAGTCACCGAGATGCAGCGCACCGTGAAGGGCGAAGTGGTATCGAGCACCTTCGATGAACCGGCCGCCCGCCACGTACAGGTCGCGGAGATGGTCATCGAGAAGGCCAAGCGCCTGGTCGAACACAAGAAGGATGTGGTCATCCTGCTCGATTCGATCACCCGCCTGGCGCGTGCCTACAACACGGTGGTGCCATCTTCCGGCAAGGTGCTCACCGGTGGCGTGGACGCGAACGCCCTGCAGCGCCCGAAGCGCTTCTTTGGCGCGGCGCGCAACATCGAGGAGGGTGGCAGTCTCACCATCCTGGCCACGGCCCTCGTCGACACCGGCTCCAAGATGGACGATGTCATCTACGAGGAGTTCAAGGGCACCGGCAACAGCGAAATCCACCTCGACCGGCGCGTTTCCGAAAAGCGTGTGTTCCCGGCGGTCAATATCAACCGCTCCGGCACCCGCAAGGAAGAACTCATCACCGATCAGGGCGAGCTCGCGAAGATGTGGATCCTGCGCAAGCTCCTGCACCCCATGGATGAGCTGGCGGCGATCGAATTCCTGCTCGACAAGATGAAGGATACCAAGTCGAACAGTGAATTCTTCGAGGCAATGAAGCGCTGAACCCGCACGACCGGGCGGCCGCACCCGGTTACCTGACACGGCGTAGTTCGCCGACCGCGTCACGTCGGCGTGCGGCGACGCTGGCACATTGATGCCGCCGGTCAGTAAGATCGGGCGTCAGGCCGCTTGTTCGCGGCAGGGAGTTCACGCCCGCATGCGCATCTGGCTTGCCACCGCCGCGGTGTTGTTTGCGACCTTGAGCGTACCGGCGCTCGCCGACCGCGATCCGCTGTCGGGGGCGCCGCTGCCGCCGAATAGCGGCGACATCCCCAGTCCCATCACCGACCACTTCTACGCCAGTGCCTCGATCTACACGCCGAGCGTGAAAACCACCCTGCGGGTCGACCCGTCGAACGCCGCGCCCGGGGTGACGGGTACACCCCTGAACGCCGAAAGCGATCTGGGGCTGCCCGGCCGCGTGACCCAGGGGCGCGTGGAGCTGATGTTTCGCTTAGGGGAGCGCAGCAAAGTGCGCATGGATTACTTCGAGGCGGACCGCTCGGCGAGCCACACGCTCGCCAACACCATCGTCTTCGGCGACCAGACCTTCGCCCAGGGCTCAGTGACCCACAGTTCGCTCGACTGGCGCATGTTTGGTCTGACTTACACTTATTCCTTCTACCGCAGCGATCGGCTGGAAATCGGCACCGGTGTCGGCGTGTACTTCCTGCAGATCGACGCGCAGGGCGCGGTGCCGGCGCAAAACCAGAGCCAGGAGGAGTCGGCGGCCGATCCATTTCCGACCTTGCCGCTGGATTTCACCTGGCGTATTTCGCGGCGCTTCGCGCTCACCGCGCGCGGCAACTACCTGAAGGCGACCTTGAGCCAGTTCAGCGGCTGGATCGCCGACATCCACGAGGATGTTCAATACCGCTGGAACCCCAACTTCACCGTCGGGCTCGGCTACGACAGCATCCGCACCTCCTATACCCGCAACTCGGGCACTTTCACCGGGGCGTTCTACTTGAGCTACAACGGTCCGGAAGCCTTCGTACGCTTCAGTTTCTAGTTAATTGGCCGAAAGTGGCCGGACGGCCCTTTCGGCGGGCCAACCAAACAGCTGGTTCTGGTTCGCCGGCAAAAGGCGTGGCTTTCGCCGGCGGATAGCAGGCCGGTTCCGGGCACTGAAATTGATTTGGTAAGAGTCGCCTGCGGCGCTTTTGCCGCCTGCGCCAGTCAGGTTGTGGTGACGACGTAGGCGCGGCTGAAGACCTCCGGCATCCGCGCCGCGCGCCCCGAGTCGAGGTTGATGCACACGTACTCGGTCATGGCGCGCGCCAGCGTGCTGCCGTCCGCGACCCGCCGCACCTGGAAGCGCCGTTCGCAGCGCAGCCGGCCGTCGGAGCGCGCGATCCAGGTTGCCACCTGCACGACATCGCCTTGCATCGCGGCGCGCACGTAATCGATTTCGGTACGCAGCGCCGCCATGCCGCGCCGCAGAGTAAGACACTGCTCGAGCGGTATGCCGAGTGCGGCGGAATGCGACCAGGCGACGCGGTCGAACCAGGTGAGATAAACCGCGTTGTTGACGTGATCGTAGGCGTCGATGTCCCCGGGCTCTACCTTGAGTTCGATGAGGTGCGGGGAGGGGAAATCGAAGGCGTCGTCGCGGGCATTGGCCGTCATGG
>PLEC01000164.1:0-1662 GCA_003136935.1 Gammaproteobacteria bacterium | reverse complement strand
CTCCATGCCTTTCTGGATGTAGTCGTTCATCTCGGCCGGCACGTGCGCGCGGATCCACGTCTCCATCTTGTCCGGGGGCAGGCTGTTCCAGAAGAACTGCGGCACGAACTCCGCGAGGAACAGCGGCGCCATGTTGCCGAACGGGGTCATCAGCATGTCGGCGTGGCCGCTGAAGGTGTTCCACCCAAGCTCCGGGTGCTCCTGGCGCAGCGTGCCGATCATCCCCAGGCGCAGCTGGATGGCCTGCGGCGGCAGCTCCTGGGACAGCGAGATGCTGGCGGTCTCATCGGCGAGCTTCGAATCGCGCACGCCGGCAAGTGCCACGTACAGGCGGCGCTGCGCGGCGTCGTCCGTGGCCGCCTTTGCCAGTGTGTGCAGCTGCTCGAAGGTCGCGGCATCGGCGTGCAGGCCGACGACATTGAGCACCATGCTCTGATCATCCGGGGCGATGCTGCTCTGATCCTTTACGAAGGAAGCAAAGCGGCGACGCGCCTCGGCGATCGTGTCGGCATCGCCCCACGCTCCCAGGTTCCCGAACACCTGGCGCCGCAGCGTCTGCACGTCCGGCGTCTCGCCCGCCCTGGCGTCCCAGCCGAGGCGCTGCGCCACCGGCTTCAGCAGCGCGCGCGCGTAAGCGGCAAACGCGTCATGCCCCGCGGTGCCGCGCTCGTCGTACTCGATGGTGCCGAGCGCGCCGAGAATCTGCTCCCAGGGCCGCGTGTCAAGATCGTTGCCCATGTTCTCCGCCAGCGCCAGATAGCTGGCAAGTGGCGCCGCCTGCGCCTGCACCAGCGCCCACTGGTCATCCAGCAGCGCGATGCGATCGCCGTCCGGCAGCGTGCTGAAGGCGCGCGTGTTGGCGGCGAGCGTCGCCGCGTCGTACTGCACGCGGTAGTAGCCGATGGCGTTGGCATCAGCGCTGAGCGGCTCCTGGCAGGAGCCGGCGGCGACGCTCTGTCCCTCCGGGGTGAGCAGCAGCGCGCGCGGCGTGCCCTGCGCACCGGCGCGCAGCTGCAGGGGCACGCTCCAGTGGCCGACCTGCGCGGCGGCGTCCGCCGGGGTGCGCAGGAAGAAGCGCTTCTGGGTGAGCGTCACGGTGCGCTTGCCGGCGGCGTCGCACTGCGACTTGACGCTGACCAGCGGGAACCCGGCCTGCTCGGTCCAGGCCGAAGCGAGCACGCCCACGTCCTGGCCGCTCGCCGCCGTCAGCCCGTTCCACAGGTCCGCGGTGGTGGCGTTGCTGAAGGCGCGCGCCTTGATGTAGCGGCGCACGCCGTCGCGGAAGGTGTCGGGACCGAGGTACGCCTCCAGCATGCGCAGCACCGCCTGGCCCTTGTTGTAGGTAATGGTCGGATCGAAAGCGTTGGCCGCCTGCAGCTCGTCGGTGACGTGCACCTGGATCGGGTGCGAGGTCAGGCGCGCATCGGCCTCCATGGCGCCCTCTTTGTCGACGTCCGCACGCTCCCACCACTTCCAGCCCGGGTTGCGCAGGTCCGTCTCCTTGGCGGACATCCAGGACGCGAAGCTCTCGTTCAGCCACAGGTCGTCCCACCGGCCAATGGTGACCAGATAGCCGTTCCACTGGTGCGCCATCTCGTGCGCCTGGATACCGTAGACCTCCTGGGCGTCACCGATCGAGCTGGCTTTGGAAAGCAGCAGCGA
>PLEC01000105.1 GCA_003136935.1 Gammaproteobacteria bacterium | reverse complement strand
CTTTACGCAGTTCGAGCGCCACCACGGTCGCCAGCAGGAAAAACCCGCTCAGCATTGCGAAGTACAGCAGGTCACGCACATCGATCACGCCTTTGACGATGGACTCAAAGTGGGTGAGGAACGACAGCGAGGCGATGGCCTCCACCAGCGGCTGCGGTGCCCAGCTGCGGAACAGGTCAAGCACCAGCGGAAAGCCGGCGAGCATGAACGCGAAGCACACCACCACCCCTAAGATGAACGCCACCACCTGATTGCGCGTCAGGGCCGACATGCACGAGCCGATGGCGAGGAAGCCGGCGGCGAGCAGCAGGCTGCCCAGGTAGGCCGCGAAGATCGCGCCGTTGTCGGGGCTGCCCAGATAGTCGACCGTGATCCACAGGGGGAAGGTCAGGGCGAGGGCAAGGGCCGTGAATATCCACGCCGCGAGGAATTTTCCCAGCACCGCATCCCAGAGTTTCACCGGCTGGGTCATCAGCAACTCGATGCTGCCGGACTTGCGTTCCTCGGCCCACAGCTTCATCGAGATCGCCGGGATCAGGAACAGGTACAGCCACGGGTGAAAGGTGAAGAACGGGGCGAGATCCGCCTGGCCGCGCTCGTAAAAGCCGCCGAGGTAGAAGGTGAAGGCGTTCGCCAGCACCAGGAAAATCAGGATGAAGACGTACGCCAGCGGCGTCGCGAAATAACTCGCGAGTTCGCGGCGCGTGATGATGCCCACGTTGCGCATGATCTTGAGCGGTTCCTTCAGGCGGTAATGGTGCGGAACACTTCGTCGAGGCGCCCGGCTTCCAGGTGCAGCTCCTTGAGCTTAAGCCCGGTGCGCGCGGCGAGCTCGGAAACGGCCGCGAAGATCATCGCTCCTGGCTGCGGCAGGGCGGTCACGCGCGCCTCGCGCTCACTGACTTCCACCTGCGCCACTGCTGGCAGAGCCGCCACCGCCGCGCGGGCGCTCTCCAGCTGCTGCGGCTCCGCGAGCTGCATGGTCACCGCGTTGTGATAGCGCGAGCGGGCGGCAAGTCCCGCCGGGGAGTCATCGGCGACGATGCGTCCGCGGGAGATAATGATGGCGCGTGTGCACACCGCGTCGACCTCCTCGAGGATGTGCGTCGAGATGACGATGATCTTGTCGCGCGCCATGTCGTTGATGAGCGTGCGCACCTCGTGCTTCTGGTTCGGATCGAGGCCGTCGGTCGGCTCATCGAGGATCAGCACCGGCGGATCGTGCACGATGGCCTGCGCCAGCCCCACGCGGCGGCGGAATCCCTTGGACAGCGTATCGATGGTCTGTCCGAGGACCGGAGAGAGGTGCAGATTCCCGATGACGTGATCGAGGCGCGCGCTGCGGCGCGCACCCTCGAGCCCGCGCAGGTCGGCGATGAAATCCAGGAAGCGGCGCACTGTCATTTCCCCGTAGCTCGGCGCCCCTTCCGGCAAATACCCGAGTGCGGTTTTGGCCGCCAGCGCATCGGTCATGACGTCGTGTCCGCAGATGCTCGCGCTTCCTCCGGTCGGGGTCACGAACCCCGCCAGCATGCGCATGGTGGTGGTCTTGCCGGCGCCATTCGGCCCCAGGAATCCGAGCACCTCGCCCGGGCCCACCTGGAAGCTCACGTCATCAACCGCCGCAAGGGCGCCGTAGTGTTTGGTGAGATGGTCGGTCTTGATCATGAATGCGCATCCACAGGCAACGGCGAAATTGAGAAGTTCCCGTTATTTTTCAAAGCGGGCGATTGTGACGGTCGCGCCGCCGTGATTCAACAGGAGATAATTCTTTTGTAATATCCGGTCATTAAAGTCGAATCCTCAGGTGGAACATGGAGCGAGCACGGCAGTGCGCGTCATCCATCCGCCACGGGCGCGTCATGTCCGCGTCAACACGGCCCCACACACTCCCGCGCGTGAAGGCTGACACGTAAGGGGCGCGAACGTGCAATTACTGCGTTTTCCTGCTGCCGCCGCGCGTGAGCGCGGGCACGGTGCCGAGGACGTGCTGACGGCGGAGAATGAACCTGAGCGCGGTGCACCCTTCTGTGACAACCCGTGCTGTGCGCTGCACGTGCGACCGCAGGATCTGCATGTTGAAGGCGGCGGCAACTGGGTGTCCCTGCCTGACGGGCGTACCTTCGGCCGCAGCCGCTTCGGCAATACGCTCCTGTGCGATGCCTGCGGTACGCGCCGCGGGCCGGTGAGACTTGTCGCGGTGCCGATTACGAACTGAAGCGGTGGCGCGCGCGCCAGTAGAGGATGCACAGCGCGCCGCCGAGCATGCCGCCCAGGTGGGCGAAGTGCGCCACACCCTGCTGCGTGCCCGTCACGCCGAGAAACAGCTCCAGCAACCCGTACAGCGTCACGAACAGCCACGCCGGCATCGGGATCGGCGGGAACAACAGGATGATGCGCTGCTTCGGGAAGTACCAGGCGAAGGCGAGCAACACGCCAAACACGCCGCCCGAGGCGCCGATGACCGGGCCGGCGGCATCCGCGGCATCAGCGACGGCCCCGGCGCCGCCTGGGTACTGCGCGGCGAGCTGCGTCAGCGCGGCGGTGAGCACGCACACGAGGTAGAACAGCACCAGGCGGCGCCCGCCCCAGTAGCGTTCCAGCGCGCCGCCGAACATGTAGAGCGCGAACATGTTGAAAAAAATGTGCAGCACGCCGCCATGCAGGAAGGCGTAAGTGATCAGCTGCCAGGGGCGAAAGCCGCTGCCGAGTGGCCACAGCGCAAACAGCTGCGCAATGAGGTCGCCTGCGTACTGCTGCAGCACGAAGACCACGACGTTGATGAGTATCAGGGCCCGTGTGGCGGGCGGTATGGCGGGGAACATGCGGCGATCTTACCGGTCGCCGAGCCGGCGTTGCAGGAAAACCAGATCGAGCCAGCGGTCGAACTTGTAGCCGACTTCGCGCAGATGGCCGGCCTGCGTGAACCCCAGGCGCTCGTGGAAGCGGATGGAGGCGCAGTTAGCGGCGTCCACGCCTGCGATCATGATGTGTTTGTGGCAGGCCACCGCGCGCGGCAGCAGTGCTTTTAAGAGCTGCGTACCCACGCCCTGGCCGCGGCAGTCGGCGCGCACGTGCACCGTGTGCTCGACGGTGAAGCGGTAACCTAGCCAGGCACGAAAATCACCGAAGGTCGCAAAGCCTGAGACGCCCGACGCATCCGCGGCGAGCAGCACGGGGTAACCCTGCGCGGTGCGTGCGCGCCACCACGCCCGCCGGTCGGCGAGCGTCACCGCCTGGTTCGGGTAGATGGCGGTGGAGGTGGCGATGACCTCGTTGTAGATGGCAACGAGGCCGGGGAGGTCGGCCTCGGTCGCATCAGCGATCTTAAGCGGACTCGTCACTAGACGAGCTCTCTGACAAGGCGGTCAGCTCCGGTTACGGCATTGCACCATTGTAACGGCCGGAACCTGCCGATGTTGACTGGCAAAGGCCGCGCTGCAGCGCTGGCTGCATTCAGCAGCGGTTCACTTTGCCACCATCGCCACCGCGGTGGCCGCGAGCGCGATCGCCATGCAGACGTTAAACACCCTGCGATTGCGCGGCGTGGCGAGCAGGGCCTTAAGGGAACTGCCGAACAACGCCCAGATCACAAGACACGGAATGCCGACTGCTTCGGTGACCCCGACCATGTAGGCGCTGCGTGCCACCGCTCCGAATTCGCGCGGCAGAAATACGGCCGCGGCGGTTACGGTCATCACCCACGCCTTGGGATTCAGGAACTGGAACAGCGTGCCCGCGAGAAAGCTCACGGGGCGCGCGTTGTCGCTTGCCTGCACGTCACCCCCGCGCAACATCTGCCAACCGAGGAATAGCAGGTACGCCGCGCCTGCCCAGCCGAGCGCCAGCTGCAGGGCCGGCCAGTGGTTGAAGAGGGCGCCAAGACCTGCGCACACGGCGAGCAGCTGGATCGCGACCCCGGTGCAGATACCGAGCATGTGCGGCACGGTGTGCCGCAAACCGAAGCGCGCACCCGAGGCGGTCAGCATCACGTTGTTGGGTCCCGGGGTGATGGACATGACGAAGGCATAGGTGATGAAGGGCAGCGGGTCGATCATGGGGGTGCGGCGCTGCTCATCCACGGCAGAGAATCCAGATCGAGATTCCCGCCGGTGAGGATGAGTCCCACGCGCTGCCCGCTGAGGTCGAGGACACCTGCCGCGATGGCCGCGTACGGCACGGCGCCCGATGGCTCGACGATGATTTTCATCACTTCCCACAGTTGGCGCATCGCCGCCACGATCGCCTCCTCGGACACCGTCACGATGTCCTCGACGTGCGCGCGGATGGCGGCGAACGGACGCACGCCAAGTGCGCCGCGCAGGCCGTCCGCTATGGTGTTGGGATTTACGCTGGGGAGGATCTGCCCGGAGCGGAACGAGCGCGCCGCATCATCGGCGCCGGCGGGCTCGACACCGATCACCCGGATGGTGGGTTTGAGTGTCCTGGCGGCGACCGCGGTGCCGCCGAGGAGGCCGCCGCCACCTACCGGACACAGGATCACATCCAGATCGGGTACCGCTTCCAGCAGTTCAACGCCCGCGGTCGCCTGGCCGGCCATCACCGCAAGATCGTCGTACGGGTGCACGAGCACCGCTCCCGTCGCGGCGATCAGCGCCCGCGCCGCGCGCTCGCGCGCCGNNGCCGCGGCGTGATTGCCCGAGGAATGGGTGGCGACTCCCCGCCGTGCCTCTTCAGCCGCCAGCGCGAACACGGCGTTGGTAGCGCCGCGCGCCTTGAACGCGCCGCATTTCTGGAAGTTCTCGCACTTGAAATAAAGCTGCGCGCCACTTTGCGCGTCAAGAGTGCTGCTCGTGAGCACCGGGGTGAGGTTCACCTTTCCGGCGATGCGCGTGCGCGCAGCCGCGATGAGATCCCAGGTCAGTTGTGAGGGGTGGTCCGCCATGCGCGCGCCAGCATGGGGACGCGTTTGCGGGCGGTCAAGGTGCACGCACCACGTGCTCGCGGCGCGCTCAGCGCGCAGCGTGCATGCTGGCATCGAGCCGCGACAGCGCGGCATTCACATCGACGGGCGGTGGATCCGCGAGAGAATTCGCAGCCTGTCCGGTGACACGCTCGCGACCGCTAAGGAGCGTTGTGATCGCGCTGCCGGTGAGACGCGTGGGTGTGGCCGACATGAGAAGGGCGATGATGCCGGTGATCTCCGCGCACGCCACCGACGTTCCGGACTCGAAGTCATATTGCCCGTTGGGGCGGGTCGTAAGTACGTGCACGGCGGGAGCCGCGAAGGTCCCTTCCGGCAACGGCTCCTCGGTCCCCGCGGCGCGGATCACTCCGGCAATCGAACCCGGGAAGCCCGCCTGCGGCGCGGCGGCGGCGACGAAGATCACGCCGCGCCTGATGCCGCTGGTGACGAGCGCGGTGAGCAGCGGATCCGCAGGTCCTGCGAGGCTCAGGTTGACCAGCGGGGTACCGGCGGCGAGCGCGCCCGCGAGCGCCTGAGCCAGCGTGAACGTGTTGCAGGCGGCCGCGTCGCTCGCCGGGTCGAGCTGCCAGCAGGCCTCGAACACTTCCAGCCGGGCGAGCGGTGCGATGCCAACGATGCCGACATGATTGTTGGCGACCGCGGCGATGATGCCCGCCATGGCCGTACCGTGCCGCAGATCGGATGGGCGGCGCGTGTGCGGCGCAGTGAAGGACGCCGTGCGGACGATGCGTCCGCGCAAGTCCGGATGGGCGCTGTCCACACCGGTGTCGATGAGCGCGATGCGCACGCCCGCGCCCTGGGTACGCTGATGCGCGCGCGCGATGCCGAGCGCGACGAGGTTGGTCTGCAGGTCGTAAAGCGGGTCGTTGTACGGTGGTGCGACGGCGGAAACCGCGGCGGCGGTGGTGGTGGCTGCCGGCGCGGCGCTCGCGGGCGCGGTGAGCGTGTGAAACTCCTGCAGTGGCTGCGCGAGCACCACGCGCGCGTCTTTCGACAGGGAGGCGAGCAGCTCGGGCACCGGCCGCCCATTGGTGATTTCGTACACCACACAGTGCATCCCCAGGGCCTCGATCGGCCAGCTCGCCACTTCGTGCAGCGCGTACGTGGCTGCGACGCGCCGCGCCTGGTCATGGGCGCTCTGCGCTACGCGATAGCCATCGCCGCCGTAGTGGCTGCCGGTCGCGCCGGCCGGCCCCGGCAGGGTGTGTGGCGCATTTGCAAAGCCGACGATGATGCGTGGCAGGTATTGGGTGGCGTACGCGGGAGACGCCCACACCGCTGCCAGCCACAGGGCGAAAACGCACGCGACTGTGCGTACGTTCACGGCGCCGTCAGCGGCTCTACCCAGCGCACGCGCGCATCCGCGCGCAAGCGTGCTTCGAGCACGCGCATCTGTGCGCTCGCCGCACCGGGTGCCGCCGTACCCGCGGATGCTGCGGCAGCCAGCGGCGCAATCCCGAAGATCCCGCTGGCGTCCGGCCCGGTGATCACGTGCGCACCGGCCACATGCAGGATGTCTTCGACCTCGCCGACGGACACCGAGCGCTCGAAGGCGATATGCAACACGCCCGCAGTGGGGTTGGCGGCGAGCGTGTGGGTCATGAAGAGCGGCTGCGACCAGCGATACGCCGTCGCGGCCACGCCCCCGAGTCCGATCGCCAGCACGAAGCTCGCCGCCCAGGCGAGTCCCGGCGGCCGCCAGGCGTGACGGGACCGGGACGTGAGCGGCAGCGCGCGCGCCGCGAAGCGCTCCTTGGGTTCCGGTGCGCCAGCCCGGCCATCAATGCGGTCGAGCAGCTTGCGGAACGACGGGGCCGGTGCCCAGGTCACGCGATCCGGTTCGGTGAGCGCCTGGCAGATGAGTCGCTGTTGCGCCAGTTCCCGCGCGCACGCCGCACAGCTGCTGACATGTTGTTCCGCGCGCGACCGCTCGGCAGCCGGCAGCCGGCCGTTGGCGAGCCACGGCAGCAGCAACCACGTCTCAGCATGCGATGTGTCGTTGGCCATCATGGTTGGTCATTCTCCTCGCCGGCGAGTCGCGGCAGCAGCTTCTGCAGTTTCGCGCGGGCATGGAACAGGCGTGTCTTCACGGTGTTGACCGGGCAGCTGGTGATGGCGGCGATCTCCTCGCAGGAGTAGCCGAGTTCGTAGCACAGCTGTACCGCGAGTCGTTGCTCCGGCGGCAGTTGCGAGAGCGCCTGCTGCAGCCAGTCACGCAGCTCCTCGGCGCCGAAGGGTTCGCTGCAAAGCGGTGCTGACAGCGCCTCAAGGCTGGTCTGCGCCGCCAGGCGTGAAACGGAGCGAAACGCATTACGTGCCTTGCGATAAGCAATTCCGAATATCCATGTCGAGGGCTGCGAGTCGCCGCGGAACTCGCCCGCCTTGCGCCACACCACCCAGAACGTGTCGTTGATGATCTCTTCAGCGAGGTCGTAACGGTGCGTGAGCCGCGTCAGGAAACGGGCCATGCGGCGGTGGTAGAGGTTGTAGAGCTCCTCCAGCGCCTTGCGGTCGCCCGCGCCGATGCGCGCGATGAGCTCCACCTCGCGCGCGGCAGAGGCCGGAGCGCGCTGCCCCGCATCCGCCTTCCCGGTATCGTTGCGACCCATGCCGTAGGTGTCCGCAGGCCCCCCCTTGGGTTCAAAAGTGCCAGCTCACCGTACCCGCCAGGTGCTGGTTTACGGGCGGGTAGGGGAACAGGTCCTGGGCCCGATTCTGTGCCAGGAAATACCCGACCTCCAGGCGCCATTGGTGCGCCTCAAAGGCCAGTCCGAGGTTGCCGTAGGCATAGCCGCTGGCAGGCCGGCCGTAGCTTGCAGCGCCGGCCGGGACCGTGCCGCTGGAGTAGTAGTAACCAGCGCCCCCGGTCACGAACAGGCCCCGCCCGATGAGCCATTGGCCGGAAGTTTCGGCGACCCAGGCGGGACTGCGGCTGAGGCGCATGTATTCGTACCACCGCACGGCATTGGGAATCGCCGCCAGCGTGAAGGTCCAGCGATCGAGCCACGCCAGTCCGGCGGAGACTTCCTGGTAGTCCGCGGACGTCTGAGTTGCCCGCACGAAGTAATGGCTGCGCGCGCTCACCGTGGTGCTCCAGGCGCTGCTGAGGTCGAAGCGGTGTCCGACGTAGATCTCCAGTTCACCGGGGGCCCTGGGATCCAGATCGCGGTCGCGCGTCGACGCCCAGGCGCCCGCGAAAGACCCATCACTGTTCGCGTGCAGATCGACCTGCAGCGCCGGGTGGCCGTCGCTCTCCGACACGCCCCGGTAGATATAATCGGTCGTTAGGGCGACATTCCCGCCGGTGCTGAATTCATCGCTGAAATCCCCGCCAAAAGCGGGCGCGTGCGTGGCCGTGACAAGCACGGCGCACGCCGCGGAAAGCCCCTTCCAAAGGCTCGCGCGCCGCCCCTGAACCCCGCTCGCCCCGCGGGGTCGAAGCTTAATGCGGCTGGTCGGGGCTTGCGACCTGCGGCCGGGCGTTTTCATGTCCTCCTGCCGGGCCCGACGTATACTCTTTATCGCATGCAGACACGATCGGTGCCGGAGACGGATATTGTTAAGCGGATTGTGGCGGAGCGCAGAGGGCGCCCCGGTCCGCTGCTGGAAATCCTGCACGCCATCCAGGATGAGCTGGGGTATATCCCGGGCAGCGCGGTTCCCGTGGTGGCCGAAGGCCTGAATCTCTCGCGTGCGGAAGTGCACGGGGTGGTTACCTTCTATCATTATTTTCGCCGCTCGCCGCCGGGCACCCACAC
>PLEC01000179.1 GCA_003136935.1 Gammaproteobacteria bacterium | reverse complement strand
CCATTCGAAGCTGGCCATGGGGATCACTATAGCAGACGTATGGCTATAGAGCCATATACTGGTATGGGCCTGTCTCCGCGACCTCTAACGCCGCGCTTGAGCGGCCGCACGCAGGCGCATCCAGCGCGACGCGAGCGCAGAATTTCCCACAGCGCTCGCGGCGCGCCACCACAGGCGCGTCACGGCCCGCTCCAAGCAGTTGTTAGAGGGACTTGCGTTGCCGCCAAACGAAACCGCCATGTTCATTGGCACTGACTTCCCGCGCGCCTGCGCGCAGCTCCGCCGATGAGCGAAGGGTGCGCACCGAAACTGCCGACCCAGAATGCTACCGCCTCGGCAGCGGCGCAACACTGACCCGATTTTTGATCAGACCTGGCACTGCGCTCGGGCGGCAAGCAACAGTCTCTGCGCGCCGCGGCAACGAAGTGTCTTGGAACCGCCTTACGAGGCACTGGCTCGAATTTCAGCACTGACCCCGAACAAGTCCATCTAACGGTGAAGCTGAGCGGCGCGCGGTCTTTGCGGCGCCAAACAAAGGCACTTTATCCAGAACATCGACATTTCAGCGCGCCTCACCGAGCCTACCCGCGCGACCGCTCCAGCGATTGTTAGAGTGCATCCAACCGAAAACCACTGTGCGCGCGCGGCTCCCCCGAGGCAAGCGAAGGCGACATAGTCTCAGAGTTAAGCGCGCCGCAGCGACGAACGAAGACGATTGGTGTTCCACGTCCCTACGCCTGCTCGCACATGTGCCTCATCGAGGCCGCGTTGGCGCGCGCCCCGGAGTGAACGTCGGCGCTGGCCGCGCACGCACACCGCGGGCCTCAAACGAAGAGTTCTATGGCTTGAAGGCGCGAAGCCGCGAGCCGTCCGGGTTGGTCGCTTCCTCGTCGCGTCTCGTGGGGTAGTACTTCTTCTTGTGCTCGAGTTCGTAGAACAGCAACCCATGAATTCCAATCGCCTTGGCCTTAGGGATACGGCGCTGCCATATCCGTTCGAACGCTTTGTCGAGGTCGGCTCGCGGGCCCCGAGCCATTACTTCGTCGATGAAAGCTACGTCCTGGCCCGGAGGAAAGATCAGCGCGAATTCCTCGTCGGTAGCTGAGAACACGTCGTATACGGCGTTGAGCGCCCCGTCAATGACTTGAATGTTCTTCATGCACTCTAACGGTGAAGTTGAGGGGCCGCGTGGAAGCGCCCGATCAGAGCCGCGGGTGCACACTGTCTTCCCGCACCCGCGGCGACACTACCGACTCTCACGGACCCCTCCAACGATTGTTAGACGTCATGGGAACGAACATGCCGCCGCGTCCAAACAGGGATATGACTGTAGCCCACCGCTACTGAGGCGTAGAAGCGGTGAAAGCCGTTTAGAAGCCTGTACTGAAACGGGGAGCTGGATGGCAGCGGCTCAACCTCGACTGGTGGCAGTGCGCACTCGGGTGAGCGAAAGGCGAGAAGAATTGGGACGAGCTTGTACTTACGAAATGGCTCGAGGCCTGGATCGCGCACAGGCGGCTCGATGTCGTGCAGAGCGACCACCTCTACAGCCTGCCCCGAGGTGGCGGAGTACGGGTAGAAACTGCTGCCTAGCCTAAACGTGTCCAGCTCACAAAAGGACCACCAATCGCTCGGAATCTGAGAGCGCACAGCCGTGAGTGACGCGCCGAAACCCATGACGTCTAACTATATTTGGGTGACACAAACGGTGCGATGTGTTGCGACGTTTCGGGTGTGTAATCCGCCACGGATGTTGCAACCACCTGAATTTCTTGGCTCGGCTGTCGCATAACGTTCTGGCATTCGACCATATCCACTCCCACCCTGCTACGTGCCGCTGGCATGGCGCGTGAGGAACGCATAGTCGGACGGCGGCACGCTCTTCCTGTAATCACCCTGCGGCGTGCGAGCGAGCGCGGTCGAATCGAAGAACTGCAGATACAGGTTGCCGGCGCGAACGATGATGCCCTTGGCAGGTGGCGTAGCGTAGTAGTGACCCCAGGACCAACCCGCGTGGTTGTTTGAAATCCAGTGGTCGAGGGCACGGTAACCGTCGCTGGCGGGAGCCAATGTGTACTGGGTGCCATCCAGTTCAACTACCTGCGCAGGAGTGTTGGGTGGCAGCGAGAGGGGCAACCGCCGCTCACAGCCTGCGAGAAGGCTCACGCACAGAGCGAGCATTAGCGCGCGCTTAAGCACAGCACTCATCTAAATACCCCAAATGCGTCGCATATGCGGCTCGACGTGCCGGCGGCGGACTGATGCCATGCGCGCATGCAGACCCAACCCGGCTTGCTCGCGGTGGCGCGGGAAAGAATGCGCACCCGGCACCTTGCCCTGCGAACAGAGCAGGCTTACCTGCACTGGCTGCGGCGTTATGTTGCGTTTCACGAACGCAGGCACCCTCGTGAGCTCGGCGCACCGGAAGTTGAGCAATTCTTGACCCATCTGGCCGTGCACCGCAAGGTCAGCGCCGCCACGCAGAACCAGGCGTTGCAGGCGCTGCTATTTCTCTACCGCCACGTGCTGGAGATCGAGCTGCCGTGGCTGAACGAGGTCACGCGCGCGGCCCATCCGAAGCGGCTCCCCGTGGTGTTGGATCGTACCGAGGTGCATGCGCTGCTCTCGCAGTTGCGGGACACCCCCTGGCTGGTCGCGAGCCTCCTGTACGGCAGCGGCCTGCGTCTCACGGAAGGGCTGCGACTGCGGGTCAAGGACCTGGCGCTCGAGCGCGGTGAGCTGATCATCCGGGAGGGCAAGGGCGGGAAGGACCGGGTCACCATGCTACCGGGAGCGCTCGACACCCAGGTGCGGGCGCATCTGGGGCGACTGCGTTCCTGGTACGAGGATGAGCGGCGCCGCCAGCAGCCCGGCGTCACCGTGCCGTTCGCGCTGGCGCGAAAGTATCCCCATGCGGCGACGCAATGGGGTTGGCAGTACCTGTTCCCGTCGGCGCTACTGTGTCGCGATCCTTATTCCGGACTGCCCGTGCGCCATCATCTGCACGAGAAGGTGGTGCAGCGTGCGGTGCAGGCCGCGGTGCGCAGGGCCGGCATCTCCCGCCCCGCGAGCTGCCACACCCTGCGTCACTGCTTCGCCACCCATCTGCTCGAGGACGGCTATGACATTCGCACCGTGCAGGAGCTGCTCGGCCACTCGGATCTTAAGACCACCATGATCTACACCCACGTGATGGCAAAGGGTGCCCGGGGTGTGCGCAGTCCGCTCGATCACCGGGAGGACACCTGCGGGACGACGCGCAGCGCGCGCGAAAACCTATGAACCTGAATAGCCGTTCTGGCGCCAGCCTTCGTACACCACCAGCGCCACCGCGTTGGCGAGATTCAGGCTGCGGTTGCCCGCGCGCATCGGAATGGTGAGCTGGCGCTCGCTGGGAACCTGCGCGAGTACCTCCTGTGAAAGTCCTCGCGTCTCGGAACCGAACAGCAGTGCGTCGCCGGGGGCGAATGCGGCCGCACTGTAGGGGCGGGTGCCGGCGGTCTCGATGCTGAAGAGCCGCGCGCCCTGGAGCGCTTGCCGGCAGGTGGGAAAATCAGCGTGCACGCGCAGTTGCGCAAGCTGCGCGTAGTCGAGGCCGGCACGGCGCACTGCCTTGCCGGTAAGCTCGAAGCCAAGCGGCTTCACCAGGTGCAGCGTGCAGCCGCTATTCGCACACAGGCGCATGATGTTGCCGGTGTTGGGCGGGATTTGCGGCTGCAGCAGAACGATGTGGAACATGCGCTTAGGGGGCTTAAGGGACTCGGGTGCCTGAGGCGTGTGCGATAATGCCCGCCATGGCGACCGTCAAACCAGCCGCGGCGCACGCTGCAGCAAACCCACTGGCGCTGAAATTCTGCGGCCTTAACTTCGCCTCCCCGATCGTGCTCTTGTCAGGCTGCGTCGGCTTCGGCGAGGAGTACACCCGCATCGAGGGCTTCTCCAATCGCGACGCCGGCGCCATCGTGCTCAAAGGCACGACCGGCAAGCCGCGGCTCGGTAACCCGCCGCATCGCGTGTACGAAACCCCCGCCGGGATGCTCAACGCCATCGGCCTGCAGAACCCGGGTGTGGAGCACGTGGTAGACAGCATCCTGCCGCAGCTTAACTTCAGCGAAACCCGCTTCATCGCCAATGTCTGCGGCTCCACCATCGAGGAGTACGTCGAGGTCACGCGGCGCTTCGATGCGTCGCCGATCGATGCCATCGAGATCAACATCTCCTGCCCGAACGTCAAAGAGGGCGGCGTCGCGTTCGGCAACTATCCTGACATGTCGGCCCAGGTGGTCGCCGCCTGTCGGCGCGTCACGAAAAAACCCCTGATCACCAAGTTGTCGCCCAACCAGACTGACATCCGCGAGAACGCCCGCCGTTGCATCGAGGCCGGGTCGGACGCGCTGGCGGTCATCAACACCGTCATGGGTATGGCGATCGACGTGCGCACGCGCTGCCCGGTGATCGGCAATGTGCAGGGGGGCCTGTCGGGACCTGCGATCAAACCGATCGCGCTCCTGAAGGTTCATCAGGTCTACGAGGTCGCACGCCCTCACGGGGTGCCGATCATCGGCCAGGGCGGCATCACGAGCACGAGCGACGCGCTCGAGTTCATCATCGCCGGCGCGACGGCGATCGGCATCGGCACCGCCTTGTTCTACGACCCGCTGGTGTGCAAGACCATCAATGAAGGCATCAGCGAGTACCTTGGCAACAATGGACTGACCGACGTGACGCAGCTCGTCGGCACGCTGCGCACCGGCGAGCGCATGCAGGACTGCGCCATCTCCGGCTGATACCCGTGCCAGGAAAAGTCTCACGAGGAACAGCACCACTAGGGCATTAACACAGCGGAACCAGCCCTGCGATCACCGCCGCAGC
The DNA here is from genome assembly GCA_003136935.1 of Gammaproteobacteria bacterium. Classification (GTDB taxonomy): domain Bacteria; phylum Pseudomonadota; class Gammaproteobacteria; order Steroidobacterales; family Steroidobacteraceae; genus 13-2-20CM-66-19. The sequence goes on along the minus strand of PLEC01000179.1, from coordinate 49 downwards.
CGGCCAAAGTCCCTGCGCCAGCCTCTCTTTGAAGTGCTCGGCTGCCGAG
>PLEC01000057.1 GCA_003136935.1 Gammaproteobacteria bacterium | reverse complement strand
TACTGATCAATTGTCCGACCCGGGCGGCTCCGGCGCTGGCACCGGTGCCTGTCCAGGCGGCACTCCCCCGGTCTGTGGGGGCGCCGGCGTCGCGGCCTGCGGCGCGCCCGAAGGCGCGGGCGGCATCGGCGTGGCCAGGCCCTCCGCCTCCTGCTCCACCTGGGCGATGTTCAATGTCAGATCCTGCTGCTGACCGTTGCGAATGACCGTGATGTGTGCCTCACTCGTGGATCCCAGTGTGCGCATGATCTGCTCGCCCCGGTCCTGGTCGTCGAGCGGGGTGCCGTTGATGGCCGTCACCTCATCCCCCGGGCGCAGCCCCAGACGCATGAACGCCATGCGATTGCGTCCCGGGAACACCCGGAAGCCGGTCACCTTGCCATGCTCGGTCACGGCCTGCGGGCGCATGACGTCGCCGATGAGACCGGGCTGCTCGCTAATCATCTGCCGCATGCGCTCGAGGGAGGGGTTCTGGCCCTGCAGCGCGGCGGTCGAAGGCGGCGGGGCGCTGCCGGCGACCTGGCGCGGCAGAACCAGGGATTCGAGCTGGCCATTACGATCGATTACGACCCGGTCGGCGTAGACGGAATGCAGTTTCGCGCCGCCCGGAACGTTGTCGCCGATAGCGAACACCTTGGTGGTCTGTGCCGTCTGTCCGAGGATTGCGAGCCCGCTTTGTGGATCATTGCCAGCGATGATTCCCGTCAGCACCAGGGGCATGCTCGTCTGCGGCGCGTTCGCGCCATTTTCCCGCGATGCCGGGGCGGCGCCGAACAGGTGCGCATTGGTGATGGCGGCGACATCCAGCGCGTGCGAGCGGCCGCTCGCCCGGCTCGCCGACCCCGCGGCACCCTTGCCCCCGGCGCCGCCGAGGTCGGTGACGATGACCGCGGCCTGCACCGCAATGGCAAGGGCCAGAATCCACGTCGCGATCCGCGGCCCGTCGCTGAGCAGCCTGCCGCGCCACTGCTGCGCAGCCGGCAGGCTCTCGAGCCAGGAAGCGGCAGTCATGGGACGGAAAACATGGCTTTAATGAAGGTCCTCAGGGCGGCTGCGGGTCAGGCGCGCGGGTGCGAGTGTAAGGTTCCCACCCGCTTTTGCCGGGGCAATCATACGGGTGCGCCGCTTGTGCTCTCAAGCGATTGTTTCTGCAGGGGTAAGTAGCGCACATTGTGGCAGGCTTGTGTTGCCGTTTCGCGACCCATATAAAGACTCTCATGCCCGATCCGCATCCGGTTCGCCCCGATAGTGGCGTCGTCGTTGAAGAGGCGCGGCCGGAGGTCAAACAGCCACCGTTGTATCGTGTGGTTCTGATCAACGATGACTACACCCCCATGGAGTTTGTCGTCGATGTGCTGGAAAAGTTCTTTGGTCTCGACCGCCCGAACGCAACGCGCATCATGCTCGAGGTCCATACCCGTGGTAAGGGTGTCTGCGGGGTCTTCACATACGAGATCGCTGAAACTAAGGTGGCGCAGGTGACAACCTACGCACGCGATCACCAGCATCCGCTCATGTGCACACTGGAAGAGGCCTGATGCTATCCAACGAGCTTGAATTCTGCCTCAACGACGCGTTTCACCAGGCTCGCGAAGCGCGCCATGAGTACCTCACGGTCGAGCATCTGCTGCTCGCGATCCTCGAAACCCCGAAGGTGCGCGAGGTGCTGCGCGGCTGCGGCGCGGATCTCGCCAAACTCAAGCAGGAACTGAAGAACCACATCGCGCAATCCACCCCGAAGCTCGACGAAAGCGAGGAGCGCGAAGTGCAGCCGACGCTCGGCTTCCAGCGCGTCCTGCAGCGTGCGGTGTTCCACGTGCAGTCGAGCGGCAAGAAAGAGGTCGGCGTCGGCAATGTGCTGGTGGCGATCTTCAGCGAGAAGCAAAGCCACGCGGTGTTTCTCCTCAACCGCGCACACGTCACCCGGCTCGACGTGGTCAATTACATCTCCCACGGGCTCGCCCGGAGCACCGAGGACAAGTCCGACAAGGACAAGGAAGAGGCGGCCGGTGATGGTGAGCGCGACGGCGAGGGCGGCAGCGCGTTGGAGAAGTACACCAGTAACCTCAACCGTCTGGCGCAGGACGGGCGCATCGATCCTTTGATCGGCCGCAAGCTCGAAGTCGAGCGCACCATCGAGATCCTGTGCCGCCGCCGCAAGAACAATCCCCTCTACGTCGGGGAAGCCGGCGTCGGCAAGACCGCGATCGCGGAGGGCCTCGCGCGCCTCATCGTGGAGGGCAAGGTGCCGGAGGTGCTCTCCGACTGCAGTATTTTCGCGCTCGACATGGGCGCGCTCATCGCCGGCACCAAGTACCGCGGCGATTTCGAGAAGCGCCTGAAGGGCGTGATCACGGAGCTGAAGAAGCTTCCGGGGGCGATTCTCTTCATCGACGAGATTCACACGGTCATCGGCGCGGGCGCCGCTTCCGGGGGCGTCATGGACGCCTCGAACCTCATCAAGCCGGTCCTCACCAACGGTGAGATCCGCTGCATCGGCTCCACGACCTACCAGGAATACCGGGGAATTTTCGAGAAGGACCACGCCCTCGCGCGGCGCTTCCAGAAAATAGACGTGGTCGAGCCTTCGGTGGCGGAGACCATCGAGATCCTGTTTGGGCTCAAGCCGCGCTTCGAGGAGCACCACGGCATTACCTATGCCGACGAGGCGCTGCGCGCCGCGGNNAAGCCGATGGCCGAGCGCGAGCCGAGGGGCGAGGTGCGCCACATCGAGGATGTGGTGGCGCGCATGGCGCGTATCCCCGCGAAGAGCGTGTCGCTGTCAGATCGCGAGATTCTCAAGAACCTCGAGCGCAATCTGAAGCTGGTTATTTTCGGGCAGGACAAGGCGATCGATGCGCTCGCCTCCGCCATCAAGATGGCGCGCTCCGGGCTGGGTGAGGCGAGCAAGCCGGTGGGCAACTTCCTCTTCGCCGGCCCCACCGGCGTCGGCAAGACCGAGGTCACGCGGCAGCTGGCGATCTGCATGGGCGTGGAGTTCCTGCGCTTCGACATGACGGAGTACATGGAACGCCATACGGTGTCGCGCCTGATCGGCGCGCCCCCCGGCTACGTCGGCTTCGACCAGGGCGGTCTCCTCACCGAAGCGATCACCAAGCACCCGCACTGCGTGCTGCTGCTGGACGAGATCGAAAAGGCGCACCCGGACGTGTTCAACCTGCTGCTGCAGGTGATGGACCACGGCACCCTCACCGACAACAACGGCCGCAAGGCGGACTTCCGCCATGTCGTCATCGTGATGACCACCAACGCCGGGGCGCAGGAGATGGCGCGCCCAGCCATTGGCTTTACGCACGCCGACAACACCAGTGATGGTATGGAAGCGATTCGCAGGATTTTCACGCCGGAATTCCGCAACCGCCTGGACGCGGTCATTCAGTTCGCGGCGCTGGACCCGGTGACCATCGAGCGGGTGGTCGACAAGCTGATTCTGGAAGTCGAGGCGCAGCTCGAACAAAAGGGCGTGAGCATCAGCCTCGATGACGCGGCGCGGCGCTGGATCGCGCAGAAGGGTTATGACCCGAAGATGGGAGCGCGGCCCATGGCGCGCACGATCCAGGAACACATCAAGCGGCCACTGGCGGAAGAGCTTCTGTTCGGGCGGCTCGTGGGCGGCGGCCAGGTGCGCGTGTCCGTGAGCGCGGATGGCTCGCAGCTCGCGCTCGAGTGCGAGCCGTCACAGGTGCCGGCGGTACCGGCGTAGGAGGGGGCTTTCCCAGGCGATGCGCAGCCGGCAAAAGCGCAGGCGATTTTGCCCAATGGATCAGCGGCCGCGATAGATGATGCGGCCCTTGGTCAGATCGTAGGGCGTCATTTCCACGGTGACGGCATCGCCGGTCAGGATGCGAATGTAGTTTTTGCGCATCTTCCCGGAGATATGCGCGGTCACGATGTGGCCATTCTTCAGCTTCACCCGAAACGTCGTGTTGGGCAGGGTCTCGACGACCTCGCCTTCCATCTGGATGGCATCTTCTTTGGACATACAGCCCTAAACGGCCTTACGGGGCGCGGATTGGAGCACAAACCGCGCTCCGCTGGCAATTTACTGGGGCGTGTCAATGCTGCGGAAGCAACTGTATGGTCACGGCCGCCTCACGCAGCAGCGATTCGAACTGTGAGCGCGGAATGCAGCGCACCCCGAGGCTCGCGAGGTGGCGGGAGGGAAGCTGGCAGTCGATCACGGCCACGTTGTTGCGCAGGCACATCGAGACTAAGTGCGCGAGGGCGACCTTGGAGGCGTCGCGAGCGCGGCTGAACATCGACTCGCCGAAGAACACCTCGCCCAGGCGCACCCCGTAGAGGCCCCCGGCGAGCTCACCGCCACGCCAGACTTCGACGCTGTGTGCGTGGCCGAGGCGGTGCAGTTCAAGGTAAGCGGCGCGCATGTCGGAGGTGATCCAGGTGCCGGGGCTTGCCGCGCGCGGCGCGGCGCAGCCGTCGATGACCGCGGCGAAGTCACGATCGTCCGAGACGCTGAACTCGCCGCTGCGAATGGTGCGCGCGAGGCTGCGGCTGCAGTGAAACTCCTCCGGAAAGAGCACCGCGCGTGGGTCCGGCGACCACCACAGCACCGGTTGTCCGGGCGAATACCAGGGGAAGATCCCGCGTGCGTAGGCGGCGACGAGGCGCGCGGGAGACAGGTCGCCGCCGGCGGCGAGGAGTCCCGCCGGCTCCTCCAGCGCCTGGTCGAGCGGTGGAAACCACTCCGGCGCATCCAGGGCGGAGAGCCAGGTGATGCTCTTCACGGCGTGATTTCCAGCGTGCGGCGGCGGCCCCGGTAGGGGACGTGGCCCTGCACCTCCAGCGCGTAGGCGTCCACTGCCGCCGCCTCGCGCCGCAGATAGTCGGCGATGGCGGCACGGAACTGCAGATCGGATATGAAGTGGCCCGACCAGGTCAGCACGGGCTCGAAGCCGCGACTCACCTTGTGCTCGCCCTGCGTGCCGGGTTCAAAGCGCGCGAGACCGCGTTCGATGCAGAACTCGACCCCCTGGTGATAGCAGGCTTCGAAGTGCAGGCTGTGGTAGTCGGCTGCCGCTCCCCAGTAGCGCCCGAAGAGCGCCTGCGCGGAACAAAAGAAGATCGCCACGGCGACCACCGCCCGCTGGTATACGGCGAGCTTGACCATGAACGATTCGGGCAGGGTGCGGGCAATTTCGCTGAAAAAGGTCCGCGTCAGGTACGGCTCATGGCCGTGGCGCAGGAACGTGTCGCGGTGCAGGGCGTAGATGTGATCGAGGAGTGCCTCATCGAGCTCCCCGCCGAAGCGGGTCTCAAAGCGCACTCCGGCCTCGGTCACACGCCGCCGCTCGCGGCGGGCCTTCTTGCGCTTCTCGGCGGTGAAGGTGCTGAGGTAGTCATCGAACGTGGCATAGCCGCGGTTGGTCCAGTGGAACTGGCAGTCGCGACGCAGGAGCCATCCGCGGGCCGCGCAGGCAACGCGGGTCTCTTCGTCGAGGAACAGCGCGTGTACACCGGAAAGAGCGTGCTGTTGGGTATAGCGCTCCAGTTCGCCGAGCAGACGCGGCATGGCTGCGACGCGGTCCACATCCGCGCGCACCAGCAGGCGCGGGCCGGTGGCGGGCGTGAAGGGCGCCGCGAGTATCAGCTTCGGGTAGTAGCGCAGACCTGCGCGTTCGTACGCCTGCGCCCAGGCGAAGTCGAAGACGAACTCACCGTAGGAGTGGCTCTTCAGGTATGCGGGCACCGCGGCGGCAAGTCCCCGATCATCCCGCAGCGTGAGGTAGCGAGGCTGCCAGCCGCTGTCGGCGCCAACACAGTGCGCATGCTCGAGGGCGGCAAGAAACTCGTGTCCCATGAAGGGATACGTATCCGCCCCGAGTGCGTTCCACTCGGCGCACCCAACCGCATCGATGCTGTTAATGACTGCGGTCTGGTCCAAGGGCAGACCTGAGCGCGCTAGCCGCGCTGCTGCGCGTCGGAGGCCTCGAGGTAGCGGTCCGCGTCGAGCGCGGCCATGCACCCGGCGCCTGCGGAGGTAACGGCCTGGCGGTAGACGTGGTCGGCGACGTCGCCAGCCGCAAACACTCCGGGGACGCTGGTGGCGGTTGCATCTCCGTCGAGGCCGCTTTTGATGGTGAGGTAGCCCTCGCGCATCGCAAGCTGGTTGCTGAAAAGTGCGGTGTTGGGGGTGTGCCCGATGGCCACGAAAAGACCGGTAACCGCAAGCGTGTGCGTCTTGCCGTCCGGCAGGCCACGCAGCCGCACACCCGTCACGCCGTGCTCGGTGCCGAGTACCTCCTCCACCGTATGGTTCCAGATAACCGTCATCTTCCCCGCGCTCACCTCGCGGAACAGCCGCTCCTGCAGGATCTTTTCCGCGCGCAGCTTGTCGCGACGGTGCACGAGCGTGACGTGCTGGGCGATGTGCGAGAGGTACAGGGCTTCCTCAACCGCGGTGTTGCCGCCACCGATCACCGCGACGCGCTGGCCGCGGAAGAAAAAGCCGTCGCAGGTCGCGCACGCCGACACACCGCGGCCGCGGAAGCGCTCCTCCGAATGCAGGCCCAGGTACTTGGCCGCGGCGCCGGTGGCAATAATCAGCGCATCGCAGCTGTAGCTGCCGCCATCGCCCTGGAGGCGCAGCGGCCGCCCGCTGAGCTCGACACTGTGGATGTGATCGTTCACGATCGTGGTGGCGAAGCGCTCCGCATGGCGCTTCATGCGCTCCATGAGCGCCGGGCCCTGCAGCCCTTCCACGTCCCCGGGCCAGTTGTCCACGTCGGTGGTGGTCATGAGCTGACCGCCTTGCTCGATGCCGGTGATCAGAAGCGGTGCGCGGTTGGCGCGGGCGGCGTACACCGCGGCGCTGTAGCCGGCGGGGCCGGAGCCTAAGATGATGAGGCGACTGTGCCGGATGCTCGTCATGGGTGTCTACTATAATGGCGGCCTGCCTATCTTAAAGACGGAGACTGAAGTAATTGGCTGAATCCTCGGCGCAGGCGCGCGGCGCGTCCCGCTTTTCATCGGCCGTATCCCGCGGCCTGCGGGAAAGCGCCATCATTGCCATGGCCATCGTGGCGCTGGTGCTGTTCATGGCGCTCGTCACCTATAGTCCCGACGACCCGGGGTTTTCCTCCACCGGCAGCTCCTCCACCGGCAGTTCCTCGGCCGTTCACAACCGCATCGGGCTCATCGGCGCGTGGCTCGCCGACGTGCTGTTTTTCCTGTTCGGACGTCCGGCGTTCCTGTTCCCGCTGGTACTGGGGGCTGTCTGCTTCGGGCTGCAGCGGCGGCTGAACGCCGAACCCACCTCACGGGCCAACACGCTGGTGCGTGTTGCGGGGTTCCTGCTGGTGCTGGTGGCGAGCTGCGCGCTGACCACGTTGCACTGGCAGCCGGGGGCGCTGCCCCAGAGCGCCGGTGGGGTGATCGGCATCGTGGTCGGCGGCAGCCTCGCGGCTGGCCTGAATTTCCTGGGCGCGACGCTGCTGATGATCGCCGCGTGGATGGCGGGACTCTCGCTCGCCTTCGGGGTTTCCTGGCTCACCATTATGGATCGCCTCGGGGCTGGCACCTGGGAGGGTGTCGCCTGGGTGCGCGGCCGCTTTGCCTCGCGGCGCGACGCGGCCGAAGGACGCGAACGACGCCAGGCGCGCAAGGACGCGGTCGAGACCTCACAGAAAAAATCCGCGACCCGGGTGCCGCCGCGAATCGAGCCACCATCGCCGATTGTGGAGAAGAGCGCGCGCGTCGAGCGTGAGCGGCAGGTGCCGCTGTTTGACCGGCCGAAAGCGAATGAGCTGCCGCCGCTGAAGCTCCTGGACGATCCGCCGCCGCGCGAGCCGCTGTATTCCTCCGAGGCGCTTGAGGCGCTCTCGCGCCTGGTGGAAATGAAGCTCAAGGACTTCGACATCGACGCCGAGGTGGTGGCGGTGCAGCCGGGCCCGGTGGTGACGCGCTTCGAGCTGCGTCCGGCGCCCGGCGTCAAGGCGAGCCAGATCACCGCGCTTGCCAAGGACCTGGCACGTGCCCTGTCGGTGCTCTCGGTGCGCGTGGTGGAGGTGATACCGGGCAAGAGCGTGATGGGACTTGAGATCGCGAACGAGAAGCGCGAGGTCGTCACGCTCGGCGAGATCCTGCGCTCCA
>PLEC01000151.1 GCA_003136935.1 Gammaproteobacteria bacterium | reverse complement strand
TGATCAACGGCCGCAAGTGGTGGACCAGCGGCGCCGGTGATCCGCGCTGCGAGATCCTGATCTTCATGGGCAAGACGAATCCCGGCGCGCCGCTCCACAGCCAGCAATCGATGATCCTCGTGCCGATGAAGACGCCCGGGATCACCGTGAAGCGCCAGCTCTCGGTCTTCGGCTACGACGACGCCCCGCATGGCCACTCCGAAATCGAATTCACCGACGTGCGCGTGCCGGCGGCGAATTTATTGCTCGGGGAAGGACGCGGCTTCGAGATCGCGCAGGGTCGGCTCGGACCGGGGCGTATTCATCATTGCATGCGCCTCATCGGTCTCGCCGAGCGCGCGCTCGAGATGCTGTGCCGGCGTGCGGTTGAGCGCGTCGCATTCGGCCGGCGCCTCTCGGAGCAAGGCGTCACGCTCGAGCGGATCGCCGAATCGCGCATCGAGATCGATCAGGCCAGGTGGCTCGTGCTCAATGCCGCCTACATGATGGACACGGTCGGCAACCGCGCCGCAAAGAAGGAAATTGCGATGATCAAAGTCGCGGCGCCAAAGATGGCCTGCCGTGTGCTCGATTGGGCCATTCAGGTGCACGGCGGCGCCGGCGTCAGCCAGGACTTCCTGCTCGCCCACGCCTATGCGGGCGCACGCTCCCTGAGGCTCGCCGACGGTCCGGACGAAGTGCACCGCGAGCAGATCGGCAAGCTCGAGCTGTCGCGGTACCGCTCAGCCTGAGAGCGCACCATGTCGGATAGGCACTTCAAATTCTGGCCTGATCATTCGCGGCAGCACCTGGACGCGCCGGCCACCAACGTGTTCTACAACCTCGAGGTGTCGGCACGGCGCTATCCGGCCAAACCCGGTCTCATCTATTACGACACGCCGATCGGCTTTGCCGAGATTCACGACCAAGCGCAGCGGATCGCGGGCTATCTCGAGCAGCGCTGCGGTGTGCGCAAGGGCGATCGCGTGCTGCTCTACATGCAGAACAGCCCGCAGTTCGTGATCGCCTATTACGGCATCTTGCGCGCCAATGCGATCGTCGTGCCGCTCAATCCAATGTACCTCACGCAGGAATTTCTTCGCTGCGCCAAGGACGCAGGCACCACGACTGCGATCGTCTCGCAGGAGCTGTACTCGCGCATCGAACCGCTGCTCGATTCGAGGGACCTCGAGCAGGTGATCGTCGCCGCATATTCGGATTATTTGAAGCAGCCCACCAACCTCGCCGTGCCGGAGTTCATTGCGGCGCCGCGCGTCGAGCTTGCGCGGCCCGGTATCACGCTTTGGGGCGATGCGCTCGCGAGCGGCCTGCCTGCGGGACCCTTGAGCGCGGGTCCCGACGATTTGTGCGTGATGCCGTACACCTCCGGCACCACCGGCGAGCCCAAGGGCTGCATGCATACGCACCGCACGACCATGCATACGCTCGTGGCCTCGATGCGCTGGTTCACGGTGCAGCCTGAATTGACGCTGCTCGCGATCGCGCCTTTCTTTCACGTGACCGGCATGCAAGGCAGCATGAACGGCCCCCTCTACAACGGCAATACCGTGGTTCTGCTGCCGCGTTGGGACCGCGTGGTCGCCGCGGAATGCGTGCAGCGCTACCGGATCGCGAGCTGGACCGCGGTTCCGACGATGATCCAGGATTTCTTCATGAACCCGAACATCGAGCGCTACGATTTGTCCTCGATCCGCAAATTGAGCGGCGGCGGCGCCGCGATGCCGGCCGCCGTGGCGCAGCGGCTGCTGCACCGGGGCATCACCTATTACGAAGGCTACGGACTCTCGGAGACCATGGCGGCCACGCACATCAACCCCCCCGATCGCGCGAAACCGCAATGTTTGGGCATACCGATCTATGGCGTCGATTCGCGCGTCGTCGATCCTGCGACCGGCGACGAGCTCGCCGCAGGCGAGGTCGGCGAGATCGTGACGCACGGCCCACAGGTGTTCCTGGGCTATTGGAACAAGCCGCAAGACAGCGCGCAGGCGTTCATGGAGATCGACGGCAAACGCTTCTTGCGCACCGGCGATCTCGGCAGAGTCGACGAAGACGGCTACTTCTTCATGGTCGACCGCCTCAAGCGCATGATCAATGCGTCCGGTTTCAAAGTGTGGCCGACCGAGGTCGAATCGCTGATGTATCAGCATCCCGCCGTGCTCGAGGCCTGCGTCATCGGCGCGAGCGACGCGTATCGCGGCGAGACCGTCAAGGCCTTCCTCGTGTTGCGGCCGGAATGGAAGGGACGCATCGAGGCCCCGGCGATCGTCGATTGGTGCCGCGAGAACATGGCGGCGTTCAAAGTCCCGAGGATCGTCGAATTCATCGAGGCGCTGCCCAAATCGGGCAGCGGCAAGATTCAGTGGCGCGAACTCCAGGATCGCGAACGGCGGGCCGAAGCCGAGCGCAGTGCCGCCGCCGAGCGCGGCGGCTCAGCATGAGGGCGCTGCTGAGCCGCCGGCCCGGCGGTCCTGAGACTCTGGAACTCGACGAGATTCCCGAGCCAGTGGCAGGTTCCGGCCAGGTCCGGGTCGCGGTGCGCGCTTGCGGCGTCAATTTCCCGGATTTGCTGATCATTCAGGATCTCTATCAAGTCAAGCTACCGCGACCGTTCGCGCCCGGCGGCGAGATCTCCGGCATCGTCGATGCGCTCGGCACGGGCGTCGAGGGCTTGCGCGTTGGTGATCGCGTGCTCATGAGTCCGGTACGAGGCGGCATGGCTCAGAAAGTCGTCGGTCCCGCTGGAAACTGCTGGAAGATTCCCGATGCGATGCCCTTCGACCAAGCGGCCGCGCTGCTTCTGACCTATGGCACCTCGCAGCACGCGCTCACGGATCGAGCGCAGCTCATGAGCGGCGAGACGCTGCTCGTGCTCGGCGCCGCGGGCGGCGTCGGCCTCGCCGCGGTGCAATTGGGCAAGGCCATAGGCGCTCGTGTCGTCGCCGCGGCATCGACTGAAGCGAAGCTCGCGCTCGCGCGCGAACATGGCGCCGATGAGACCGTGCAATACCCGGCGGTTGCGCTCGACAAAGCCGCGGCGCGCGCGCTCACCGATCGCTTCAAGTCCGCCTGCGGTGCGAACGGCGCCCAGGTGATCTTCGATCCGGTTGGCGGCGATTACACGGAAAGTGCGCTGCGCGCGATCGGGTGGCAGGGACGCTATCTCGTCGTCGGCTTTACCGCCGGTATCCCGAAGCTGCCGCTCAATCTGACCTTGCTCAAGAGTTGCCAGATCATCGGTGTGTTCTGGGGAGAGTTCACCGCGCGCCAGCCCCGGCAGCATGCCGGCAATGTCGCGGCGCTCATGGCGCTCTATCTTGAGGGCCGCATCAAGCCGGCGGTCACCGAGCGCTTCCCGCTGCAACGGGGCATGGACGCGATCGCGAGGCTCGCTGCGCGCGATGCGCGCGGCAAGGTCGTCGTCATGATCGAATGAGAAAACCCTCGTGAATCTCAACTACACCGCCGCAGAGGAAGCCTTTCGCGCCGAGGTCCGTGCGTTCCTCGAAGCCGAGCTGCCGGCCGACATCCGCTCCAAAGTGCGCTTGGGAAGGCGAATGCAAAAAGACGACCTGGTGCGCTGGCAAAAGATCCTCTACCGCCGCGGCTGGGGCGCCGGCATGTGGCCGCAGCGCTACGGCGGTGCCGATTGGAGCGTCGTCGAGCAGCACATCTTCGACGAAGAGGCTGCGGCGGCCGGCGCGCCGCCACAGATCGCGTTCGCGTTGCGCATGGTCGCCCCGGTGCTCATGAGCTTCGCAACTGCCGCACAACAGAATTACTTTCTGCCGCGCATCATTTGCGGCGAGGACTGGTGGTGCCAGGGGTATTCGGAGCCCGGTTCGGGATCCGATCTCGCATCGCTGCGCACCAGCGCGGTGCGCGAAGGCGCTCATTACCGCGTCACCGGCCAAAAGACCTGGAATACACTCGGCCAGTATGCCGATTGGATCTTCTGCCTGGTGCGCACCAGCAGCGACGCGCGTCCACAGCAAGGCATTTCGTTCCTGTTGATCGATATGAAATCGCCGGGCATCACGGTGCGCCCCATCATCACGATCGACGGCGAACACGAAATCAACGATATTTTCTTCGACAACGTGCAGGTGCCGGTCGAAAACCTCGTCGGCGAGGAAAACAAGGGCTGGACTTACGCAAAATTCCTGCTCTCGCACGAGCGCACCAATAATGCCGGCATCGGCAATTGCAAGCGCGCATTAAAGCGGCTCAAGGAAATTGCAACGCGCCAATCCCAGAACGGCCGCCCGCTGATCGAGGATTCCCGCTTCCGCGATCGCATCGCGCAGGTCGAACTCGAGCTCATGGCGCTCGAGATCACCAACCTGCGGGTGCTTTCGGCGGTCTCGACGGAATCCCGCGCTCCGGGGCCGGAGGTCTCGCTGCTCAAAATCAAGGGATCGGAGATCATCCAGCAGCTCGCGGAGCTGCAAATGCATGCGCTCGGACACGACGCCCTGCCCTACTTGCGCGAGGCGCTCGAGGTGGACTGGGTTCCGGCGCCGTTGCTCGCGGATCACTATGCCGCCTTCGCGCCGCCGCTCACCGGCCAATATTTCAACTACCGCAAGACCACGATCTATGCGGGCTCGACCGAGATCCAGAAGAACATCATTTCGAAACTGGTCCTGGGTCTGTAAAGAGAGCTGCCATGGATTTCCGCCTGACGGAAGAACAACTGGCGCTGCAGGAGACGCTGCGGCGTTTCATCGCCAAAGATTACAATTTCGAGCGGCGCCGCTCGCTCGCGCGCTCACCGCTCGGCTATTCCGCGCAAGCCTGGGCCCAGTATGCCGAGCTCGGCCTGCTCGGCCTGCCCTATCCCGAGGAATTCGGCGGGCTCGGCGGCAGCGGTGTGGACATCATGGCCGTCATGGAACTGGTCGGCCAGGGACTGCTGCTGGAGCCTTACGTGAGTACGGTCGTGCTCTGCGGTGGGCTGCTTCGCGATGCCGCTGCCCGCGCGATCAAGGAGGCGCTATTGCCGCAGATCGCCGCGGGCAAGCTGCAGATCGCTCTCGCCGCCTATGAGGCCGCCGGGCGCTATGAGCTCGCGCACGTCGCTTCGACGGCCGTCCGTGCCGCCAAAGGCTGGCGGCTCACGGGCCGCAAGTCCGTCGTGCTCGATGCCCCATCGGCCGATTATTTTCTTGTCTCGGCGCGCAGCAGCGGCAAGCGGACCGACGCCGAGGGTATCTCCCTGTTCCTGGTGCGACGGGATGCGCCGGGATTGACGCTGCAAGCCTATCCCACCCAATCCGGCGGCAGAGCCGCGGATTTACATTTGCAAGATGTGGCTATCGACGACGACGCCGTAATCGGCGCACCCGAGCGAGCGCTTCCCGTCATTGAGCGCGCCGTCGACCAGGGTATCGCCGCACTCTGCGCCGAAGCGCTGGGTATCGTGACCGCGCTCAATGAGGCGACTCTCAATTATTTGAAAACCCGCAAACAGTTCGGCACTGTGATCGGCAGTTTCCAGGCGCTGCAACATCGAATGGCCGACATGTTCATCGCCGCCGAGCAGACCCGTTCGATGGCCATCATTGCGGCAATCCAAGCCGCCGGCGACGAACCCGCGACACGCCGCCGCGCCATATCGGGCGCGAAGGCCTATATAGGACAGGCCGCGCGCTTCGTCGGCCAGCAGGCCGTCCAGCTGCACGGCGCGATGGGAGTCGTCGATGAGCTCAACGTCAGCCATTACTTCAAGCGCCTCACGATGATCGATATGACATTTGGCGACGCCGACCATCATTTGGCGCGCTTCAGCGATGCACTGCGAGTCGAAGCGATAGGAGCTGCCTCATGAAGTTCAACCGCCGCCGCCTGATTCTTGGACTCTATGTGCTCGCGCTCATCGTCATCACCGAGCTCGTCACGGGCTATCTCAAGCTGCCGGCATGGCCGGCGTTCGTGGCCTGGGTCCTGTTCTTCGGCGAACACATGAACCCCAAGAGGGCGCCGCATATTCTGATCGGCGCCGCCGCCGGTATCGGACTCGTGATGCTTGCACCGCTCGCCATCGGCTTGCTCGCGCACCTCATCGGCGTCGAATGGGGCCGACTGATTTACATTTTGGCCGCCGTTTACGCGATTTTCGCGTTTGGCGAAATGATCCCGCTGGTCCTCAGCAACTATACTTTCATGTTCTTCACAGTCGCGGGCCTCGCGTTGGCGACGCCAAATCCCAATCCTCAGCTATGGCTGCTCGTGGAGGCGGTGGGCGGCGGCTTGCTGATCGGCGCCACCATCCTCGTCGGCAGGATCCTCCCGGCACCCAGCGCGGCGGAGGCGGCGCACTGAATGAAACACGAAACGACCANNCATTTCCTGATCAATCCCTACGGCATGATGTTCGAGGAAATCACGGCTTCCTCGCTCGTCAAGATCGATCTCGGCGGCCGGAAGATCATGGACTCGCCCCACGAAATCAATCCGGCCGGCTTCACGATTCACAGCTGCATTCATGCGGCGCGAGAGGATGTCGCGTGCGTCATGCACATCCATTCGCTCAACGGCGTCGCCGTCGCGGCACAAAAGCAGGGGTTGCTGCCGATTTCACAGCAATCCCTGTTCGTGCTGTCGTCGTTGGCCTATCACGACTACGAGGGTGTCGCGCTCAATGCCGCCGAACAGCCACGCCTGGTCGCGGACCTCGGCGACAAGTCCTATCTGCTGCTGCGCAATCACGGGCTCCTGACGGCCGCCTCGTCGCCGACCGATGCCTTTCTGTACATGTATATCTTCGAATCTGCGTGCGCGATCCAAGTGCGTGCTCAAAGCGGCGGACAAGAATTGATCCGAATACCCGAATCCATTCTCGGCGGCATTCGGGCCGCGGCCAGCCAGGTAACGCGAGGTTTGGGAAGCAACCTCGCCTGGCCGGGTCTGCTGCGAAAACTTGATCGATCGAATCCCGGGTATCGGGAATAGCCGCGCTTAGGTCGCGTCGCCGTCACAACGCGCGGCTGCCTCAGGTTTTAGGGCAGCCACCCCCGCCACGCGATCCCCTGGCAGACGCCGCGTGCCTTGCCCAAGTTGCCCTGGAAACGTGACGCAGTCCGGGGTTGCGGCAAATGCCTATGACATCGGCATAAGTTGAATCACGACGTTGTGATCGGAATCGACACTTGGCGTGCGCAAACCATTGATTATGTTGCATGCCACGTACCGAACGCCCATTCGACGTTCTTAGCAGCCTCGCCGACGGAGTCAGCGAGCCCTTGTGCGCGACAAATATTTCGGCATCGACCGCATTTATTGGCAGCGCGCCGCTCCGCCCCGGGCGCAAAGCGGCCGCCGACAGAGTCACGCGAAGGGTCGTCCCTTACCTGCCGGTGCGTCTCAAATTCACGCTGACCCTACTCATCGCCGTGAGTTGGGCGGCCCTCTCCTACCATCTCGCGGGCCGCTGGATCGCCGATCTCACCGAGCTTGCTGGAGCGGCGTTCGCGTACTGCGCAATCTTCTCGATCGCAATTATTCCCGGGTTCATGAATGCCTTCCTCGCCATGGGGCTTCTTCTGGATCGTCGGCCTCGGCGAAAAGTCGTCGCAAGATACCCCGGTATCAGCATCCTGGTGGCGGCATACAACGAAGAGGCCTCGATCTCGAGCACCATTCAGAGCATCGCCCATCAGAAGTACCCCGGAGAACTGCAAGTCATCGTCATCAACGACGGCTCGACGGATGCAACGGCGGCGAAGCTCCAGAGCCTCTCCCACCCGTGGCTCCGGATCATCAACCTCGACAAGAATGGCGGCAAAGCAAAGGCGCTCAATGTCGGCCTCGCGGCCGTTAAGCATGCGCTCACAATTACCGTAGACGGCGACTCGTTGCTGTATCGCGGGGCGCTCGCAAACCTGGTCGGCCGCCTCCTCAGCGATCCGCCCAACACCGCATCGGTGGCCGGCGCGGTCCTGGTGCGTAACTCACGGCAAAATCTCGTGACCAAGATCCAGGAATGGGACTACTTCCACGGCATTGCCGCGGTCAAACGCCTGCAGAGCCTGTTTCATGGAACGCTGGTCGCGCAGGGAGCGTTTTCCATCTACCGCACCGATGTTCTACGCGAAGTAGGCGGCTGGGCCGATTGCGTTGGCGAAGACATCGTCCTGACCTGGGCCATCCTGCGAGCAGGCCACCGTGTGGGCTTCGCCGAGGATGCCTGTTCTTTCACCAATGCGCCGGCGACGTTCAGACAGTTCATCCGCCAGCGACAGCGATGGTCGCGCGGCTTGATCGAAGCATTTCGCTCCCACTCGGGGCTGCTGCTGCAGCCGCGCATGACTACGCTCTTCATCTGGTGGAATCTGCTGTTCCCTGCCATGGATGTCGCCTACACCGTGCTGTTCGTTCCAGGAATCATCCTGGCCCTGTTTGGCCATTACTGGCTTGCCGGGCCGATGACGCTCTTCGTGCTGCCGTTGGCGCTGCTCGTCAACTGGCTCATGTTCGTCATCCAGTCGGCGATGTTCACCACGCAGGGCCTGAAGGTGCGCCGCAACGTGGTCGGCTTCGTCGTGTACTCCTTTCTATATGGATTCATCCTGCAACCAGCCTGCGTCGTCGGATACCTAAAAGAGATCGTCGGGGCAAGGAAGCAGTGGGCAACCAAATAGCCCTGTGGTGCTCGGTGCTGGCGCTCGCCTTTGCAGCGGTCGCGCGTTCTCAAGGCCTGTCCAGCCCCGATGAAATTCGTGCCGGCCGCCAAGCGCTCGAGACTGGGCACCCGAAGGAGGCTCGAGCGCACTTCGGCACGGCGCTCGCGCAGGCATCACGCGAGGATCGGTTCGCCGCCCTTATCGGCCTCGGCCGTGCAGACCTTTGGCTGGGTCAATACCGAACCGCCGCCGCGGACTTTCGCGGTGCGCGCGAAGCGGCGAGTAGCGAGGTCGACCGGCACGTCGCCGAGACAGGCTTAGCGCGAGCGCTGAACTCGCTCGAGCACTATCAACAGGCGTACGCGCTGGTGGCGCCGTTCGCAAACGGCGATCTGGGCGCGACGGTCGAGCTGTTGCGGGCCGCAAACGGAACCGGGCGCTTCGATGAGGCAGCGCCTTACATCGCCGCGAACCCACCCGCTAGCGACTCGACACGCCTCGGGAACGAATTCCTGCGGCAGAAGGATGACGTCAGCCTGCAGCTGTCGAAGCGGCTCGACGCTGAGCTGCTCTACAGCGACGACAGCGACGGTCTCAGTGTGCGGACTTACAGTGTGGGGACGTGGCTGCCGGGAGCGGCATCGGCGCAGGTCTTCGAGACCTGGCACCTGAATTTAGCCAGCACATCCGTGCAAGCGGGCGATACGACAGATCAGCTCACCCAAGTCGACGTGGGTGGAGCGGCGCGCATCGGCGCGGCTCAGCACCTTGGTGTTCTGATCGGCGCAGCCTCCGTGCAAGGCTGGGAATTCGCTGAAGGGTCGCTCGAGTGGGAGGCGCAGCTCAGCGACATTGCTGGAGTCAATGCCTCGCTCGAGCGGGCCCCGATCTTGACGACGCTCGCGCTGGCCGACAGGCTGCTATTTGACACCTACACGCTTGGGGCGAGCGCACGATTGTCGGATCACTGGTCCATCGTGCCGGTGTATTTCCATCAACAGTTCTCGGATGGCAATAGCCGGGATGGCGGTCATCTCAAGATCGTTCTGAGCCCCTATGACATTCCGAATACGACCTCCGCGCTTGGCGCCCAAATCGACCTGCGCGAGTACAGCAGCAGCGCGCCCTCGACGGGGATCTACTTCAATCCCGCGCACTATCGGCTCGTCAAGGCCGAAGTAATCGCCGCGCAGCAGATCAGCGTCGACTGGCGCTTGCGTCTCGTGGCCGGCGTCGGCTCAGAGACCATCGACGGCGCGAGCACCTCATCCTACGCGTGGGATCTCTCGCTACAGGGCCGCTTGCCGGCAAACGGACGACTGGTCGTGCGCCTGGGTCGCGACTCGTTTGCTTCGATGGTCGGCGGCGGGCCCGGCTACTGGAACAACACAGCGACCTTGTCGCTCGTCTATCCATTCTGATGCGATCGTCGCAAACACGCATCCGCTCCCACGCGCAGCGCCCTCCGCAATCCCGACAAAGGACGATCGGATGACAGTTCTGCGGTTTCTGATCGATACGCCGGTCGTGGCCTTCATGCTACTACTGGTGCTGCTCGTGACAGTCGTACCGATCGTCGGGGCTCTGTTATCCCGCAACAGATCCCGACATTCCGATAACCTAAGGATGCCGGTGAAAGAGCCTCCAACAACACGTTTTCTGGGCACTCAGATGGATATTGCCATCCTGCTCCTCGGGCTTCTCCTGTTGCTGGGCGTGATCGGATGGATACACAAGACATACTTTGGATAAGTGGACTTCCTAACTCTACGCAGCCAGTTCTCGCGCGTAAATCTCGTAGCGAAAAGTCGTCGGATCAAGACTGTTGACGAGCTCGCCGCCGGTCTTCGCATTCGGGTACATGAGAAATGGGACTGGGGGCCTGGAGGACCCGGGCAGCACCACGTCGTGTCCGTGGTTGTAAGCCACCCAGTTCATTTCCCACGAGCCAAAGAGTGCGCTGCGCGCCGCCTGCACTCTAGGATCCGCGAGCGCAAGGCCTCCCGGCACCTCTTCTAACATGATCTTGCGCACGTCCGCCGGATCCACCGGAATCCATCCCATGTCCTGCGCATAGAATTCGGCGCGGCAATGCTGCGCCTTGCTGACATCGCCGCTGCGGCCGAGGGACTTATAGCCCAGCCGCGAGTCGGCAACCCGTATGCCGTAGGCATCGCGCGCGGGGGTATCTACCGAGCGGGCGAGAGCCACGAAAAGTGCGTTGATGTCGGCGCACTTGCCCCCCAGGTATCCCGACTTCAGCATCGAGCCGACGTCGCCCATTCCACAGCCAGGGGTCTTCGGATCGCGGGCGGTGTTCTCAACCACCCATTCGTAAATCGCACGTGCCTTGTCGATCTCGCCATGCTTACTCGCGCAAATGCGCTCGGCGGTGGCACGCACGATACCGTCGGTGGGCAGAAGCGCAGTGGCGCGCAGGTACTTCTGCAGGGCGCCCGCGGACTCGCTGGCTGCAACGGCGGTTGACCCACGCCCCGCCGCGCCAAGATCCACGCGACGATCACAGGTGGCCACACGATGGGTGAGCGTGACGCGGCCGACTGCGGCGGGATCGCCCCACTCGACGTTGAGCAGTTGGACGTCGTAGCCGGGAACCATGACGAGTTGCGCGCGCACCGCCCCCGGCGCGTCGTAATCCGCACTGATGAGACGCTGATAGTTGCTCGAGGCACTCATCGGCACCGGCAACCAGAGCTGCGTACGTCCCAAGGGCGAGGCAACCTCGACCGATGTGACGAGTTCGAATGTGCGCCAGTCGGGCGGCAGCGGTGCCTCGCCGTTCGGAAATCCTGCAACAGCGGCGACCGGGACTGCGGCCGAGAGCATTAGAAATTCGCGGCGTCTCATTCCACTTATCTCCCCGGCGCATGGCATCCATTCTCAGCGCTGCATCTGCATGAGCTGATCCATGGGCATCATGTTGTGGTTCATGTGGCTCATGACCCAGAGCGAGCCAAACACCACCAGGAATACGATCAACACGCCAAAAGCCAGAGCCAGGATGTTGTTGGCGTTGTCGGCTGCCGTGGTGATGTGCAGAAAGAAGATCAGATGGATGCCCATCTGCGCCACCGCCAGCACCAGGATGGCCACGGCCAGCCCTGGCCGATAAACCTCATTCGTGCCCACCACCCAGAACGAGGCAATCGTCAAGCCGATGGCGAGCGCAAGTCCAAGCAGATAGCCACGCACCTCGCGGCGCAGAGTGCGTTGCTCCCCGGGGTCGCCACCGCCCACCGCGCGGTCCTCGCCGACGTAGGAGCCCGCGTCGTAGTCAAGCTCGTCACTCATGGCAGCAGCTCCGGTGGGAGCGAGCCCACCAAGTACACCAGGCTAAAGATCGCAACCCAGATGATGTCCAGGGCATGCCAGAAGAGGCTGAAGCACAGAAAGCGATGGCGGATATCCTGACGGAACCCCTTGGCAAAGAACTGCGCCATCATGGTGCCGAGCCATAGGAGTCCGGCGCTCACGTGTACCCCATGGCATCCCACCAGGGTGAAGAATGAAGAAAGGAAGGCACTGCGGCCGGGACCTGCCCCGCGGGTGATGAACCCGGAAAACTCGCGGATCTCAAGCACAATGAAAGCGACGCCGAGGAGCCCGGTGACCAGGAGCGCGAGCTGTGTCCACTTCTGACTGCGCTGTCCCACCGCGAGGCTTGCCATCCCACACGTGAAGCTGGAGGCGAGGAGGCACGCTGTCTGCACCGCGGTGTTGCGCAGGTCGAACAGCTGGTGCGCGGACGGCCCACCAGCGGTGTTCTTGAAGAGCACCGCATAGGCTGCAAAGAAGGCCGAGAACATGATCACGTCGGAGAGCAGGAAGATCCAGAACCCGTAACCGACGATGATTCGCTTGGGCGCAGGGCCGCCGCTGCCGTACCCGCTTATCGCCCGATGTGCCGCTTCGGGTGGACCGAAGGCGGGATCGTGCGCAACGCGCAACGCAGGGGTGCTCACCGGGCCGCCTCCGTCCGCAGCGCCGCGGCACGGGCGGCGCGGTTGGCACGATCGATGCGCGCGACCTCCGCAGCCGGGATCTCGGTCTCATGGACGTCCCGCCAGGCAAAGACTACGAAGGTCGCGTAGGCACCAAGGAGTCCAATCACCACCAGCCACCAGATCTGCCAGATCAGGGCAAACCCCGTCACCACTGCAAGAAACGCCGTCACGAATCCGGTCGGGCTGTTGCGCGGCATCTCGATGGCGGCATACTGCGGCTCGGGGGTCACCAGCTGGTGCGTGGCGCGCGCCTGTTGCTTGATGTCCCAGTAGGACTCCTCGCTCGTGACCGTAGGCAACACGGCAAAGTTGAATGGGGGCGGCGGCGAAGCGGTGGCCCATTCCAGCGAGCGGCCGTCCCAGGGATCCCCGGTCGGCTCCCGCCGCTGCTCGCGGCCGCGCACGGAGACCCAGAGCTGAGCGATCTGCAGTGCAATGCCGCACAGAATAAGGAGCGCGCCCACGCCCGCGGCCATGACCCAGGGATGCCACTCCGGCCGGTCGTAGTGCTGCATGCGCCGGGTCATGCCTTCAAACCCCAGGACATAGAGCGGCATGAAAGCGACGTAGAAACCGGTGAGCCAGCACCAGAAGGCCGCCTTGCCGAGCCGCTCATCGAGAGTGAAGCCAAAGGCCTTCGGAAACCAAAAGGTATAGCCCGCGAATGCGCCAAACAGCACGCCGCCGATGATCGTGTTATGGAAGTGCGCCACGAGGAACAGACTGTTGTGCAGGACGAAGTCCGCCGTCGGCGAGGCGAGCAGCACTCCCGTCATGCCGCCGATGACGAAGGTCACCATGAAGCCGACCGCCCAGAGCATGGCGCACGTGAAGCGGATGCGACCCCCATACATGGTGAAGAGCCAGTTGAAGACTTTGACGCCGGTCGGCACCGCGATGACCATGCTGGCGATGCCAAAGAAGCCGTTGACATCGCCCCCCGCTCCCATCGTGAAGAAGTGATGCAGCCAGACGGAGAAAGACAGGATGCAGATCGCCATGGTGGCGATGATCATCGAGCGGCGGTCGAACAGCGGCTTGCCGCAGAAGGTCGAAACCACCTCGGAAAACACCCCGAAGGCGGGCAGGATGAGGATGTAGACCTCCGGGTGCCCCCAGGCCCAGATCAGGTTCATGAACATCATCGCGTTGCCGCCGGCTTCATTGGTGAAGAAATGAAACCCCACGTAGCGATCGAGCAGCAGCATGGCGAGGGTCGCCGTCAGAATCGGGAATGCGGCGACGATCAGCAGATTCGAAGCGAGCGACGTCCAGCAGAAAATCGGCATGCGCATGTAGCTCATGCCCGGCGCACGCATCTTGAGGATCGTCGTCACCATGTTGATCCCGGTCATGAGCGTGCCGATGCCGGATATCTGGATGGCCCATAGGTAGTAATCGACGCCGACTCCCGGGGAATAGGCGAGCTCGGACAGCGGCGGGTACGGGAGCCACCCGGTGCGGGCAAACTCACCCACTACCAGCGAGACGTTGACCAGGAGCGCCCCGGATGCGGTGAGCCAAAGACTCACCGAGTTCAAGGTGGGAAAGGCCACGTCGCGCACGCCCAGCTGCAGCGGCACGGCAAAGTTCATGAGTCCGATGACGAACGGCATCGCCACGAAGAAGATCATGATCGTGCCGTGGGCCGAGAAGATCTGAGAGTAATGCTCGGGTGGCAGATACCCCGCGGCGTGAAATGCCAGCGCCTGCTGCGCCCGCATCATGAGCGCGTCGATGAAGCCGCGCAGCAGCATCACCGCGGCCAGCAGGCAGTACATGACGCCGATGCGCTTGTGGTCGGTGCTGGTGATCCATTCGCGCCACAGATAGGGAAGGTAGCCCTTCGCCACCACCCAGATGACGACCGCAGCCATACCGAAAACCACCAAGGCTCCCGCCGCGAGCGGAATCGGCTGACCAAAGGGGATCGCCTGCCAGGTGAGCTTCCCGAACATCTCAGTCCTGCCTCTGCGCGAGCACCGTCGAGCCGCCTGCGGCGCTCCGCGCGCTCGGTGGCCCCTCGCCCGGTGGCAATTCTTGACGAACGACTCTTTCGAACAATCCTGTTGACACCGAGCGATAGGTGTAGGGACTGACGTCCTGAGTCTGCTTGAGGAGGCCACGATAGGCGGCTTCATCCAACACCGGACCCGCGGCACGTGCAGCCGCGGCCCAGCTGGCGAATTCCCGAGGCGATACAGCGTTCACATCGAAGTGCATACCGGGGAACCCATCGCCGCTAAAGTGCGCCGACAGGCCGAGGTAGACGCCCGGGCGGTCGGCCTGCAGGTTGAGGCGGCTCGTCATGCCGTACATGGCATAGATCTCGCTGCCGAGTTGCGGCACGAAGAACACGTTGAAAACGCTGGCTGAAGTGATCTTGAGATTCAGCGGCACCCCGACCGGAACCACCATGCGGTTCACGCTGGCGACATTCTGCTGCGGATAGATGAACAGCCACTTCCAGTCGAGCGAGACCACCTCGACTTCCAGGGGCTCCACCTTTGACTTCAGCGGCTCGGCCGGATCAAGGAGATGGGCGCTGATCCAGGCGATGCCGCCCAGGAAAAAGACCACGAGGGCCGGGATGGACCAGACGAGCAGCTCGAGCCGCCCCGAGTACGCGAAGTCAGGCCGATAGCGCGCGCGCGTGTTCGAGGCACGAAACCAGTACGCGAACACGAGAATCAACACGATGGTCGGAATCCCGACCGCGAGCATGATCGTAAGGGAATCGAGCAACACGATGCGCTCGCCCGCGCTCACGGGTCCCGCAGGTGAGAGGACCGCGGGGTGGCATCCGGCGAGCGCGAGCAACAGCAGCGGCATGAAGCTGCGCCTGACGACAGTAACTTCCACTTTCATAGCAGTGCGTGCACGCACACAAGCATCAGAACGCGCTCCTGATCACGCCCCCATCCACACGCAGCGCCGCGCCGGTGGTGGCGGAGGCCAGCGGGCTGGCGATGTAGGCCACCAAGGACGCGATCTCCTCGGGCTCCGCGAAACGCTTAATGAGCGAGGTGGGGCGCACCTTCTCGAAGAACTCCTTCTCAAAGGCAGCGAACGACATTCCCCTCTCTTTGGCCAAGGCGTCAACGAACTCGCCCACACCGCGCGATCTTGTCGGACCCGGCAGGATGCAGTTGACGGTAATGGCCGAGCCGGCGAGAGCCTCCGCCAGCCCGCGCGATACCGCCAGCTGTGCGGTCTTGGTCACGCCGTAGTGGATCATCTCACTCGGGATCTGAACGCCGCTTTCACTCGAGATGAAGATAATCCGACCCCAGTTGGCACGTCTCATCGAAGGCAGCACGAGCCGGGCAAGCCTTACGCCACTGAGCACATTGACCTCGAAGAATCTCACCCAGTCGGTGTCGGGGATCTCTTCGAATGGCTTGGGCTCGAAGATTCCGAGGTTGTTAACGAGAATCTGCACGCCGGGATACTCGTGGACCAGTTGCTCGGCGGACGATGCGACGCTCAGGTCTGCGGCAAACCCCTGTAGGTCCCCACCCGTAGCGGACCTAAGCGACGCCACGACGGTCTCGACCGATGCCCTGGATCGGCCATTGATGATNNGTACTGCCGGTGACCAGTGCGAGCTTGCCTTTCAGTCGCAGATCCATGTGTCATCTCGCCAAGGTTTGACGAAGGTGCTGCTTCTCCATCCCGATGCTAGCCGATCGTACGTGGCAGCTTTTGCGCGTTATCGTTCATTCGCCGCACGATTGGAGGCGGGATTGTAGCGTGATCGCGCGATTGATTCAGAAGGTCGAAGTCCGTGATGTTGCCCGTCACTGTCGCACGGCTGAGCTTGCGTTTGCGCTGGGTCGCGGCCGGCGCAAGCGCAGTTCACGGCTGTCCGGTGGGCGGTAATTCGACGCGCCCGCCGGCGGCCAGCAGCAGTTTCACCGCATCAACGTAGCGCTGGCTGTTCGCCTGCACTTCACCGAGTTGCGCCTGCTGGTGCAGCCGCTGCGCGTCCAGCACCTGTATGTATCCGGCATCGCCCGCCGCGTACGCCTGCCGGGTGAGTGACAGCGATGCGCCCGCGGACTGAAGTGCCTGCCGTTGTGCGCTCAACGATGCTGCATCGTTATCCAAGGCCTGCAAGGAAGCGGCGACCTGACTGAACGCATCCAGCAGAGTCTGCCGGTATGCGGCAAAAGCCGCCAGGTACTCGTCCTGGGCGGCGCGCCGCTCTGCTGTAAGGGCGCCGCCATGGAAAATAGGCGCAGTCAGACTTCCCAAGATGTTCCAGGCGGTTTCCGATGGGCCACCGCCGAGCAGGCCCTGTTCGCCGATGGCAGCGCTCAGCGTGAAATGGGGATACAGGTTAGCCGTGGCGATGCCGAGAGCGGCACTGGCGGCGTGCAGCTGGGCTTCGGCCGCACCAATGTCGGGCCGACGATGCACGAGCTCGGACGGCAAGGCTACCGGGAGATGCTGCGCAAGCTTGAGATCGTCCAGATCCATATCGGGTGCTGTCCAGTCCGAGGGTGCCGCCCCGACCAAACTACTCAGCACATCGTGCGCCACACTCAACTCCTGCTGCAGTGGCGGCAGGAGTGTCCGATCGCGATCGGTTTGGCTTTGCGCGCTGAATACATCCATTTCGGACACCGCACCGGCCTCACGCGCGGCACGGATAAGCGTCAGACTGTGCTCATCATCGGCGATGATGCCCTCGACTACCCGGATCTGCGCACGCAACGCCGCACTCTGCAGCGCCTCGATCACGACATTGCCGCTGACACTGAGCGCAACAGCGTCAAGCCGCGCGGATTCGTATTGCGCGCTGGCGGCTGCCTTTTCGACACGCGAACTCGTACCCCCGAACACATCGAAGTCGTAACTGACTGTCGGGCCGGCGGCGTAGGCGGAAAAAGGCGGAAAGTCCTTTGCCAGCGAGCCAAGCACGGGGGCGCCATAGCGGGTTCGCTGCACCGCCGCCGTCGCGTCCACCTGCGGATACCATGCGCCACGCGCCGCGCGAATTCGCTCGCGTGCGGCGGCCAGATGTGCCTGAGCGCTGGCGAGCGATTGATTGTTCTTAAGAGCCAGCGATACCAATCGATTGATCTCCCCCGAGCCGAGCAGTGTCCACCAGGCATCGGGGGGGCCGTCGCCGAAGGACACCTGCGGCACGTTGTTCAATTGAACGTACTGGGTTTGCGAGGGGTCCGGGGGACGCACATAAGCAATGCGTGACGCACAGCCGGTGCCGAGAACGGCTGTCAGCAGTACTGACATGGCACCCGCGGTGCGCCGGGTACGTGGATTGAGGTCACTCAATGGGCTTGCCCTCCTGCGGCGTCAGAGGAAACCTTGCGCACGAGCAACACGGCCGCCAGTCCAAGGCCCAGCACTGCACTCTGCATAATGATGGTGTCGCTGAATCCGAGCAGAAACGCCTGATGCCGGATATCCCCCGCTACCGCGACCACCGCATCGCGATACGCCACGGCGGTGTCGCTGACCCCGGAGCTAAGAAAATAGCGGGTCAGATGATCGAGTCGCTGCCGGGTGCTCTCATCGAGCAGGGTTACCTGCGAGGATAGGATCGCGGAGTGGAACTGCTCGCGCTTGGTCAGAAAGGTCTGAATCACGGCGATCCCGACGGCGCCGCCCATGTTACGCATCGCATTGAAGAGCGCCGAGGCGGAGCCCGCATGCTCGTGCTCGATTCCTGCGATCGCGATCGCCGAGAGCGGCGCCATCGTCATCACTTGCGCCAAGGCGCGGACCAGACTTGAGCTCAGGAACTGCGGGCCGGAAAAATCACCCGACAAGTGGAAGGCGAGGAGGCTCCCAGCGATGTATAGAGTGTAGCCGACGACGACCAGCCAGCGACTCTCGACGCGCCGCATGATCTTGGGAAGGAACGGAATGAGCAGCAATTGCGGCAGTCCGATCCAGATCATCACGCCGCCGATCTGCTGGGAACTGTAACCCTGCATGCGGGACAGGTACTGCGGAATCAGATAAATCCAACCGAACATCGAGAATCCAAAAATGAAGTTCGCGCAGGTGCTGAGACCAAAGTTGCGCCGCGCCAGCAGACGCAGATTCAACAGCGGAGCCTTGCGCTTCAGCTCCACGCAGATGAAGGCGCCGAGACTCAGCACGGCGATTACGGCGAGACGTACGATGAACGGCGAGCCGAACCAGTCATTCTTCTCGCCCTCCTCCAGCACCGTCTCCAGACAGCCGAGTCCGACTGCCATGGTGAACATCCCCAGCCAGTCACCCTGTCGCAGCAGTTGCAATTGACGCGGCTCGGGCTCAAGGGCGTACCAGAGCATCGCCAGCATCACCAGGCCGGGGGGCAAGCTGAGAAAGAAAATCGACTGCCAGCCGAATGTGTCGCTGAAATAGCCGCCAAGTGCCGGGCCGATGGAGGGCGCGAACACCACCGCAATGGAATAGATCGCAAGGCCCGCGGGGTACTTGGAACGTGGCAGCTTGGTCATGATGATGGTAAAGGCAAGCGGTATGAGAGCGCCGCCCGCAAAGCCCTGGGCGGCCCGGATCACGATCATCTGGCCGAGTGTCTGCGCCGACGCGCACGCGGCGGTCAGCCCTAAGAAGAGGATAGTGCTGGCCAGTAAATACGTGCGCAGCGAGAAGATGCTCGCGAACCAGGCGCTCAGTGGAATCACGATGATCTCGGCGATCAGATAAGAGGTCGTGATCCATCCACCGTCGTCAATGCCGGCGCCGATGCCGCCCTGGATGTCAGCCAGTGAAGCGCCGACCACCTGAATGTTGAGGACGGCCAGAAACGCCCCGAGCGTTGAACCGATCACGGCTACCCAGGTCCTGAACGACACGTCATCGCCAGTCAGTGCCGCAGGCCGCAAAGACGCCGCCCGGTCCAGGGTGCTGGGGGGCGGCAGAGTAGCCAAGGCGGTGGACATGGGGTGCTCCGCGTCTCAACGACCCTGAGGTGTCGCGATCATCGCAAGTGATGAGCCCGAGGGGACTGCACAGGCCGCCGTGGGTGCCGAGCCTCTCCGCGACTTCGTATCGATCGACGCCTCGACCGACATTCCAGGGCGCAGGCTACCGATCAGCCTCTGACGCGAATCAAGAACGATCTTCACCGGAATGCGTTGTACGATTTTGGTGAAATTCCCAGTGGCGTTATCCGGCGGCAACAGGCTGAACTCGAGTCCGCTCGCCGGTGCCAGACTGTCGACGCAGCCGAGTAAGTGAACCCCGGGAAAGGTGTCCACGCGCAACCGTACCGGCTCGCCGGCGCGGACATGAGTCAGCTGCGTCTCCTTGAAATTGGCCGTGACGTACACCTCGGCGAGCGGCACCAGCGCGGTTAGCTGCGTACCCGCCTGGACGTACTGACCCAAACGAACAGTGCGTGCCGCGACCACACCATCGATCGGCGCGATGATTGTCGTGTAGCNNGCATCGGCTTCCTGCGACTGCTGCTCCGAACCGAAACCGATGCCCGCCATCTTGTGATAGCGCACCCGATTCAGGCGCGCCAGATCCAATGCCGCCTCGCTTGCTGCCACACTCGCACGTGCTCTGGTGATGAGTGTGTCCTGCTGCGCGAGCTGTGCGCTCAGATCGTCGACCTCGGCCTGAGCGGCCTGCACATCAGCCCGCGCCTGATCCAGGGTCGTACGGAAGTCGCGGTCGTCAATGCGCGCGAGCACCTGCCCGGCGCGCACCGGCTGATGATCTTGCACCAGAACGGCCGATACATAGCCGGCTACCCGGGAGGCAACGATGGTCGAATCGGCCTGCACGTACGCGTCATCCGTAGAGACGACGAAGCGGCCCGAGGTGAAGTAGTACACCGCCCAGACGATAGCCAGCACCAGTGTCAGCGGCGCGGCGATCCTCAGCAGGAAATGCTGCCGCAACCACTGCCCGCCGGCACGCAGCCGTGCTGTGATCGACGGGATGTCCGCGGGCGCGATCTGGGATTTCAATAACATCGGTCCTCCCTTTCAGCGTCTTGAGGCTGCGCCGCAGGTCTTGCCCCGACATTTCTGCGAGCCGCGCGGACGTTTCAACTGCAACGGCAGCACGACGATCTGCCTCGCGACATCCATCGCCCGAGCGGCTGGGTCGCGGGGTTACAAACGAAATGTGGCTCGCCGCGGACGAAATACGTTGTCTAAGCGCCAGACGTAAGGTCCGACTCATCTCGTTCGGAGACACGATCATGAAAGCGCTCATTGCGAATGGACACCGAGTCCTGCACGCCGTAAGGGACATACTTGCTCGGCCGGACTGGCGGCCAGCGCTTCTCATGGCCGCCAGCGGATGCGTCGGCTTACTGACCGCCCCGGTGGGGCGAGCCGATCCGCCGCCCGCCTTTCACCAGGCCCCCCTCTCGGCCGCGAGCCTCGAGAACCCGTTCCGCGGTCAGTGGTCGGCGGCGCAGGCCGGCGGGCGACTTTACGCGGCCCACTGCGCCGCGTGTCATGGACGCAGCGCGGCAGGCACCGGCAATATCCCGGCGCTGGCGCATGCGCGGGTGCAGAGCGTGCCGGACGGTGAGGTTTTTTGGTTCATTACCCGCGGGTCCAGGAGCGGCGCGATGCCCTCATGGGCTGCGCTCCCCGAAGAGCAGCGTTGGCAGCTGGTCACCTATCTGAAGACGCTGGTCAACGCACCCATCCTTGCACCGGCGCCCGCTGCCGCATCCATGAAACCGATCTCTGCGCCGCCCCCGCCGGCACCGTTCACTGACTTCCGGTTCGAGGTGCCGGGCGCGGTGCACAAAATCACCGCCGGCGATCTTCCCGCTCCGTATGCAACGCGCTCCGCCGGCAACGCACCGGCCATCGTCGCGCGGCCGCCGGACGCGTGGCCGAAGGCCCCCCGAGGCTTCAAAGTGCAGCTGTACTCGGACGGTCTCGCGACACCGCGCGTCATCCATATGGCACCGAACGGGGATGTGTTCGTCGCCGAGAGCGACGGCGGCCGGATCCGCGCTTTCCGCGGACTGAGCGCGGATGGCAAACCCGAGCGCTCCGAGGTCTTCGCGGGAAATCTCAACAAGCCTTACGGCATCGCCTTCTATCCCGCCGGCCCGGATCCGAAGTGGCTCTACGTGGGGGATACCGACTCAGTCATGCGCTTTGCGTACCGGAACGGTGACCTGAAGGCGTCCGGTGCCGCTGAACACATTGCCAACCTTCCACACGGGAGCGGACACTGGACGCGGGACATCGTCTTTTCCGTCGATGGCAACACTTTGTTCGTGGCGGTCGGCTCAGGATCGAACATCGACGACCCTGACACGACTGCGGCCGAAAGGTATCGCGCCGATATCCTGGCATTTGACCCCGATGGCTCCCATATGCGTGTCTATGCGTCCGGGATCCGCAACCCATCGGGACTGGCCCTTGATCCGCGCACAGGTCAACTCTGGTGTGCCGTCAATGAACGCGACGGCCTCGGGGACAATCTGGTGCCCGATTACATCACCGCGGTGCGCGCGGACGGCTTTTACGGCTGGCCCTGGTGGTATATGGGGCCGCACCAGGACCCCCGTCACGCCGGCAAGCACCCGGAACTGCGGCAGCGTGTCATCACGCCCGACGTGTTGCTTCAGCCGCACAGTGCGCCGTTGCAGCTTGCGTTCTACCAGGGCGAGCAGTTCCCGGATGAATACCACGGGGACATCTTCGCCTCTGCGCATGGCTCATGGAACAAGGCGGTCCGTACCGGCTACAAGATAATCCGTGTGCCACTGCACCAGACCGGCAGGGCCGGCGGCGAATACGAGGATTTCCTGACCGGCTTCGTACTCCCGAACGGTCAGGCATGGGGCCGTCCGGTGGGCGTGACCACCGCGCCCGATGGCGCATTGCTGGTGACTGACGACGGCTCGAACTCGATCTGGCGGATCAGCTACGTCGGGAAATAGTGCGGTAAACATAGGAGATGCGTATGAAATGGGAAACCCCACGGGCGATTGACTTGCGGTTCGGCATGGAAATCACGATGTATATTGCGAACCGCTGAAGGACGCGGGGCACGCGACCTGGAGCTTTGCGCACTTCTGTTGGTGATTGCTTCGGTGCACCGACCAAGCAGGCTCGATCTTCCCCGAGAAGATCACCGCGCGTAGGTGGGCGTGAATCGCGTCAGGACAGTGAAGCCCCCAAAACGGAGCCGATTCCATAGGTCAGCGCCGCTGCGAGGCAGCCGAAGATCCCCTGACGGGCCGCCGAGTACCATGGTCCCCGCCCGGTGAAATCTGTGTCGTGGCGAGCTCCCGAGCGTTAGCCACTGAGAGCCATTCGCCCAGAGCCATGGAGCGTGCGCCTGCTACCAAACCGGCAACGCCGGTGACCAGCACGGCGTGGTTTGCCGCACCGGCACCAGCCACCCCCATGACCAGACAGAAGTTCGACACCAGACCATCGTGGGCGCCGAGTACGGCCGCACGCAGGTTGTTGCTTGAAGCGGTGCGATGCCAGGGTTCAGCACGGGCGATCTGCGCGCCCACCGTTGCTGTCCCGCTACCCGAGCGGGCCACGGCCTGCACGACCGCAGCGTGGCCGCGTTCCTCGGCGGAAATGGCTAACGCGTCGCTTTGACCGGCGTATTTATTGCGGTGGGCGAACTCCAGCGCGGCAACGCCCGGAAGGACAAAGCCAGGCCCGAAACGCCGCGCCAGCTTCGCGAGCAGCCGGGTGCGCAGGCTTGGTACGAAACGCTCGTCCCGCAGGCCCGCCGCGGCAAGTTTCTCGCGCCACAGCTGCGCGTGACTCGACTGTGCTTGCGAAAGCTGCGCGAACAGGTCCTTGCGCAATGGGTCCGCCTAGCGCTCGATATCGGCCGTCATCGCCCCAACTCGCTCACTCCTTGGTCGGCGCGCAGCAATCCGACGCGACCGCCGGCAGCCATCAGCAGCTTAACTGCATCAGCCGCCGGTGTTTTGAGCGAGCGTGAGCGGCGCCGGATTCGCGCCGACGTCACGTTGCTCGGCGAGCGCTTCAGGCGCTGCGTCTCCGGCAGCGCGCTCGGGGTTTTCCGGACTCAGATCGTATCCCTCGAGCTGCATGGGGAGGAATACTCTCCACGCCTGCGTAGGGTGGCGGGCTGCCCAGTAGAGTGAGGCGAGCCCGCCGAGAGACGGCTGCGCGTCAGGCTTCTCTTCCAGCACCAACGGCGCGGCCGTGATCGTGACGGCCTCCGCATCCTCGGAGTCTGAGGATGTGTCGATCTGCTGCAGATCGACAACATCAAGGCTCCGCAACTCGGGCGGCCGGAGATCGAGGCTTCCTCTCGCAGTGTCCTGGTCGAGATGGATAGACAGCACCCGTCCGTCCTTGCGCATCGCTTCGACCACATTCTGGCAGCGATACTCGGGGCCAGGCCCCGCGAGCTCGGTCACAATGACCGATCCGGGCTGCCGGCCCAGCCAGGTCAATCGATAACTGACCTGATTGTTCAGGAGGGAGCTGAGGAAACCCGAATCCAGCGGGTCGGGAACATCCGGCGTCAGCTCGATACTCAACCGCATGTTGCACACTGCAGGTGAGGCCGCGGCGATGTTGCTGGCAAGCACGGTGGCCAGCAGCGCCGCCCTCAAGACTCCACCTTTGCGGCTGGCGAATATCACCGCTCTCGCTGTGGACTTCGTGTATCCGAGGCCGCCGCCGCCCAGTAGATTGGTGCGACTCCGGCAAGAGACCGGCGCGTCTGCCTGCCGCTGCCAACGTCGGTAACGGCGCCAGCATTGGCTCGCTTTTCCGAGCCGCTGGCCGACTGGCTATTGAAGACCAGAACTTCGCACAGCGTGATCAGCAGTGCCGCAATGAGAGTCAGCCATCGATAAGTTTTCACAAGTACCTCCGCGAATGTCCATCTGCTACTGATGCGAGATTACGCGGCAGGTCTTGCGCAACGATTTCAGAGAGCCGCACGGACATTACAATCGCAACGCGGCGGTTATCCCGGCTCCCGCGGATTCATCGCCCTGGCGGTCAGTGCCGTCGCTGAATCCTCCCAGCCACCGCCGAGCGCACGGATCAGCTCGACGCTGGCGCGCAGCTGCAGGGTATCGAGATCGAGTGCCTCCAGCTGCGTCTGCAGGACGGCGGTCTGGGAGGTGACCACGGTCAGATAGTCAGTCGCCCCCTTGACGTAGAGCAGCATGGATAGATCCAGGGTGCGCTGCGCCGCATCGACCGCGGCCTTCTCCTCCACAGCGGCATCGTGGTAGTGATTGAGTGTGGCGAGGCTGTCTTCCACCTGCTGAAACGCGCTGACGACGGTGCCGCGGTAATTGGCGGCCGAGGCGTCGAACTCGGCGCGCGCCTGGGCGACTTGCGCGCGGCGCAGACCGCCGTCGAACACGCTGAGCAGGGCGTTCGGTCCGATCGCCCAGAAGGTGCTCGGGGCGCTCAGCAAGTTCGAAAGGCCGCCGCTCTGGAATCCACCCTGAGCGCCGAGCGTGAGCGCGGGGAAAAACGCCGCGCGCGCGACCCCGATGTTGGCATTGGCCGCAATCATGCGCCGTTGTGCGCCCGCGATGTCCGGACGGCGCTCGAGCAGGGTGCTGGGGACGCCGGTGGGAATCTGCGGCAGCTTGATGGCGACGATCTCGGGCTTGATCGAGAAGGTGGAGGCCGACACGCCGAGCAGCGC
>PLEC01000097.1 GCA_003136935.1 Gammaproteobacteria bacterium | reverse complement strand
CGACGAGCCGGCGTTCACGCAGACTCTTGCGCGCCATGGACTCGCCGCCGCGGCGCTGTACCTGGGGGCGCCGACCAGCGATCTGTCGGTGCAGATGCGCATCGGCGACGCGCACTTGAACGAATCATGGCGCGAGCTGAAAAGCGCCTGGTCCGAAACCTCGTGGCGCATGCGGCGCCTGCGCGACGAACCCGAATGCGCCGACGAGGAGTTTGCCGCGCATACCGCGGAAGCCGACCCGGGACTTAACGTCGCGCTCAGCTTCGATCCCGAAGAGGACGTTGCCGCTCCCTACGTGGCGCGCGGCCTGCGCCCGGCGGTTGCCATACTGCGCGAGCAGGGAGTCAACAGTCAGACCGAGACCGCCGCCGTATTCGAGCGCGCGGGCTTTGCCGCGCATGACGTGCACATGACGGACCTGCTCAGCGCGCGCCGCTCGCTGGCGCAGTTCAAGGGGCTGGTGGCGTGCGGTGGCTTTTCTTACGGCGACGTGCTCGGTGCCGGCGAGGGCTGGGCCAAGTCCATTCTCTATCACGCCGAGGTGCGCGAGGAGTTTGAGCGTTTCTTCGCCCGCACCGACAGCTTCGCGTTCGGCATCTGCAACGGTTGTCAGATGTTCGCCGCCCTGAAGGAGATCATTCCGGGCACCGATCACTGGCCGCGTTTCGTGAAGAATCGCAGCGAGCAGTACGAGGCGCGCTTCTCGCTGGTCGAAGTGCTGCGCTCGCCCTCGGTGCTGCTGGACGGCATGGCGGGCTCCTTCCTGCCGATCGCGGTGGCGCACGGCGAGGGGCGTGCCGAGTTTGTCTCGGACAGCGCCGCTGCCGCGTGTGCCGCAAGTGGATTGGTGGGCCTGCGTTACGTGAACCACGATCACAGTGTCGCGGCGCGCTATCCCGCCAACCCGAGCGGCACGCCCTTCGGGATAGCGGCCCTGTCGAACGCCGACGGCCGGGTGACCATCACCATGCCGCACCCGGAGCGCTCTTACCGTTACGTGCAGAACTCCTGGCGGCCGCGGGATGCCGGTGAGAATAGCGGCTGGACGCGCCTGTTTCGCAACGCGCGGCGCTTCGTGGACTGAAAAGCGGTAAAAAGCGCGCATCCCGCGCGCGGGCCGGGCGCGCCGCCAGTCGAGGCATCCGCGTCGGCGTGGCGCCGGCAGCCGACGCCACATCAGTGTCCGGCCACCAGCGCCTGGAAGTCGGCACGCTCGCGCAGCGAATTGATGTCCGGGTCCTGCCGGATCCAGGCGAAGTTCGCGTACCCCGCGGCGATTGCCTGGCGCAGCGTATCGACGGCGCGCTGGGGCTCGGCGAGCTGCGAGTACAGGCAGGTGATGTTGTAGAGCATTACTGGATCGCCCGGACTCAGCTCCAGCGCCTGGGTGCCTTCCTGCAAGGCTTCATCCTTGCGGTCGATCTCGGCGAGTTTGATCGCGTGGATGACGCGTGCCCGCGCGTCATCCGGGTTCTGCAGCAGGTGGTTGGGCAACCGCTCCAGCAGTTGGCTGCGCGTGAGATCCGCATCGTCCTGCCGCCCCAGCCGCAGGCAGGTCATCTGCAGGTCCGCATAAGCGGACAGGAAGCTGGGTTTCAGCTCAATGACGCGCCGGTACAGAGCGTGCGCCTGCTCGAATTCGCCGCTCGTGAAATGAATCCGCCCGAGCGTCCAGTGCGCGATGAAGTCGTCCGGGTCGAGCTCGATGGCCTTGCGGCTCGAGGCGCTCGCCTCCTCGAGCTTGCCCGAGATGAAGTAGGACAGGCCCATCGCGGTGTAGGCTTCCGCCAGGTTGTTGTCATACATCAGCGCCTTGAAGCTGAGCTCCTGCGCCCGATCGCGGTACTTCGCTTCCCGCGCGAACAGCCAGTACATCTGCCCGTAGGCGCTCGAGCAGCCGGCGTACGCCGCCGCGTAGCGCGGGTCGAGCTCGATCGCCTTCTCGAAGAGCTGGATCGCGCGGTCCACGCTGCGCTTGGTCAGGCGATACAGGTAGTCCTGGCCGCGCAGGTAAAGATCGTAGGCCTGGGCGTTGACCGTCTGGCGCTTGGTCAGCGAGAGCTTCTCGGAGAAGGAGAGCTTGAGTTTGAGCGCTTCCACGATCTGCTGCGCCACCTGCTCCTGGATATCGAAGATGTCGTCGAGCTTGCCCTTGTAGGTATTTCCCCAGATCTGGCGGTTGGTTGCGACGTCCACCAGCTGCACGGTGATGCGCATCGAGTCCTGGAAGCGCCGGACACTCCCCCCGACGATGTAGCGGGCGCCGAGCTCGCTGCCGATCGCGCGGCTGTCCTGCTTACGGTCCTTGAGCTGCATGGACGCCCAGCGCGAGATCAGCTCGATCTCGCTCACGATCGAGAGCCGCGCGATCAGCTCCTCGGTCAGCCCGTTGCTGAAGTAGTCGGTCTCCGCGTCGGGGCTGATGTTGTCGAACGGCAGGACCGCCAGCGCGCCGCGCTCGACGCTCGCTCCCGCCGGGACGGCGGTGTGCGCGCCGCGATGTACGGCAGGGGCGGCCGCCCCGGTCTCCGGCGGCGGCGGTACAATGCTCACTCCGATCCGCTCAAGCGAGCGCAGGATCGCCTTCGCGCCCCGGTCGGAATCGGCAGGATTGAAGCACTCGACGTGCTGGATGCCCGCCAGCTGGTACTTCAGGCTCGTGGGAATCTGGGTCGGCTCGAGGTGCACCGGCAGAATGCGGCCCTTGCGCTCACTGACGAGCATGACCTCCTTGGAGACGTTATCCGAGCGGACGGCCGATTCGCTGACCATCAGCAGGAGCACCTTGGCGCTCTCGAGTGCGTTGACGATCTGCTCGCCCCAGAGCGTGGCGGCATCGATCCCGCTCGTGTCGAGCCACACGGACACTCCGGCCGCGCGCAGCCTGCCGATCAGCTCGAGAACGCGATCCTTGTCATTCCGCGAATAGCTTACGAAGACTTCGGCCGGATCAGCCACTCTTGCTGCCTTCTACGGAAGTATGGTTCGCGTGAGTTGTAATTCGCTCTGTTCGAGAAGCGTACCACGAACCAAACGTTCAGAGGATTTCCGGCATGCGCGCAGCGGAGCGGCCCCAGGCGCACAAGCCAAGGCCGCAGACGCACGCTCGGACTTGCGCGCGCGTCAGCTCGCTGACACGAACGGCGTGACGTTGCTGCCGGTCTCGTCGAGAAAAAAGCGCCGTACCATGATGGCCTGTTGCAACTTGCCCTTGCGGACATAGGCCTCGTATAGGAGGTCCTTGACGACCTCGAGCATGATGCCGGCCTCGTAGCCATCAAGCAGTGGCAGCCGTGCCTGCGCCTCGAGCTGCGCGCCGAACAGGATGTTCTTCATCTTGGTGAAGACCTCGGGCTGGATCGGCGCGAGTTCCCGCACCGCGTTCAGCTCATCGAACAGGCGCAGTTTCCCGGCTTCGCCCAGGTCTGAAAACATGGCGTGCGCCGCGCGCCGGCACATGGAGGCAAAGGCGTTGAACGCGCCTTGCGAGAAGCAGGTGAGCGCTTCGCGGAACAGCGACTCCACCTCCTCGGGGACGTAAGTGAAGCTGAACTTCTCGCGCGCGCGCTCGATTTCGGTGAACTGCGGTGACAGCTCGATGCGCGCCGCGCCATACAGGCGCACCGTGAAGCGCAGGAAAATCGGCATGTGGCACGCGTCGCACAGGTACACCAGTCCCACCTGCTTCGGCCGGTAGACCTGCAGATCCTCGAAGCGCGGCACCGCGTTCACCGTGATATGGGCGACCGCCTGGCAATGCGGGCACGTGACGACCAGGTTCTTGTCCAGGTCGTGGTGCAGTTGACTCGCTGAATCGATATACAGGGACATAGGTCCAATGCGGGCGGCTCGCTGGTTTTTGTGCACCGCCGGACACCATGTTAACCGAAAGCGCTGCCGCGGCGATTTATCACGCGTTATGTAACAGGCCTTGGTGAGCGTGCAAACGCCAGGATGCGCTCGGCGAGCGTCTGGTACTCACCGCTGAAATGGTGACCCTTGCCAATCTGCGCCCGGGTCACGCCAGCGGCCGGCAAAGTGGGGCAGATGGAATCCGTCTCGCCCTCGCCGTAGATGCACAGCACCGGAATGTTGCCGAGCGTGCCGACTTCCGGGCGCGTGGGTGGCCCGCCGTCGGCGCTGCCCACCCAGTCCGCGATGCTGATTTCAAAGGAGGCGTTCGCATCAATGCCCAGCAGACTGACGCTGGCAACGCGGGCGCGCAGATCCGCTGGCAAACGATTGACGACGAACGGCAACACGTCAGCACCGAAAGAGTAGCCCACGAGTAACACGCGTTGCTTGCCCCAGGCGGCGAGGTAGTACCGCAGCACGCGCGTCACGTCGCTCGCGGTTTGTGCCGGCGTGCGCACCGTCCAGAAGTACTTGAGCGAGTTGAGCCCGACGGTGGGGACACCGGCCGCGGCCAGCCGCGCGGCGAGTTCCTGGTCGAGTCCCGCCCAGCCACCGTCCCCGGTGAGCAGCAGCGCGAGTTCGTTGCCATTGCCGGTGGCGTGGACTTCCTGCACCGGCAGGTCGCTGATGTCCGCGGGACGTTCGGGCGGGGTCTCGACGCGCGCCGTGAGCCGCGTGTAGGCGTCGCGAAACTGCGGCATCCAGTTGCGTTCCACCGAAAAACCGTGCCCCACGAGCGGCAGCCTTACCACCTGCGCGGCGCCGATCTGCGCGGCAAACGCATCCACCGCGGGCGCGGAGCACACCTGATCTTTCTGGCCCTGGAAGGCGATCCACGGCTGCTTCAGGTTGCCGGCCGGCTCGAGCAGCAGTTCGTGCTGCTTATTCGGCGCGTAGTGCAGGCCGGCGCCCGGGCACAGCTGCGCGCCGGCGAAGTCCTGGTCGGCGCAGAAGCCGAGGCTGAGCGCGCCGGCAAAAGTACCCGGCGGTGACTGCACCAGCGCCGCGTACACCACGGTCGCTCCCGAGGAGTAACCGACGAGTAGCGGCACGTGATATTCGCTCATGCCGATTTCTTTCTGCACCTGGTGGCTCAGGGCTTCGAAGTCCGCCGCAATCATCTGGCACGGCGCAGCGGTGCGCTGCGCGGCGCTGCCAAGGCTCGCGAGGTAGTGACGGATGTCGACGCCGATGACGACCGCGCCCATGTTGGTGAGCGCGTGCGCCATGTTAATGACACCCAGCTCCCAACCACCGTCACCGGAGAGAAACACGGCGACGCTTTGCGGCTTGCCTTCCGGAATGTACACCGTGACGGTGCCGAAGCGGCCCGCGGATACGTGCGTCGAGTAAGCCGTGTCGGCCGGGTTGGCGCTGACCGATGCCGCGAGCAACACCAGCCACAAGCTGCCGGCCAGCACTACCGCGGAGGCTTTCCTGGCATTCATCGCGCGAACAGCTCCTTCATGCCACCTGCAATCAGCACCGAGACATCCACCAGCACCCGCGGTAGCGCGATGCCGCCGCGGGCCACGAGGTAGCGTGGTTCCCAGACAGGCGCGAACTTGGTCTTGTAGCGTCGCAGCCCATCGAAATTATAGAAATGTTCGCCGTGACGGAAGATGAAGTTGCCGACCCGGTGCCAGGCCGGTGCAAGCGGGTGGGACTCCAGCCCCGACAGCGGTGCCATGCCGAGATTGAACCAGCGATAGCCTTCGCGCCGTCCCCACAGCATCAGCTCGATGAACAGGTAGTCCAT
This sequence comes from Gammaproteobacteria bacterium, assembly GCA_003136935.1. Classification (GTDB taxonomy): domain Bacteria; phylum Pseudomonadota; class Gammaproteobacteria; order Steroidobacterales; family Steroidobacteraceae; genus 13-2-20CM-66-19. Next base: position 1,936 of record PLEC01000097.1, on the reverse strand, counting down.
CGCGCCGCGCGGCGCATCGGGGCTAAAGCGCATGAGATCCACCGACAGCTCCTCGCGCGTGCCGGTGGTCCACAGATTCGCAAACGCCGCCGGCACCCCATCGGCGCGCACGATCGCCACCGGGAACTGCCGCAGATACGCGGGCGAAAACGCGCCCACCGAGAAGCGCTTCTCACCGGTGGACTTGGAGGCGAGCCAGGCGTCGGAAATGCGCTGCATGACCGGCAGCAGCGCGTCCACGCCGGCAGGCTGCACCACCTCGAAGGTCGCACCGTCGCGCTGCGCGCGCCGCTGCGCCTGCCGCAGTTCCGCCCGCGCGGCGCCGTCGAGCGAAAACTCCGTGAGCGGCACGCGCGCCTCCTCGCCGATCTTAAGCGCAGCAAGTCCCAGGTCGACGTACAGCGACAGCCGCTCAGCCGACACCTGGTAGAACACCGGTTCGCCGCCGTGGTGATCGGACATTTCGCGCAGGCGCCACACCAGTTCCTCCGCGCCTTCGCGTGCCCCTACCGGNNGAATCGCTGAACAGCAGGCGCTTGTCACCCGTCAGCGCGGCGTTGGCCACCGTGACATCGCAGTTGGCGATGAGCGCGCGCGCACGCGCGAGATCCTCAGGGCCGGCGACCGCCGGCTCGGGCCGCGCCGGGCGCAGCATGTTGAGGAGTACGTAAGCGGAGCCGATGACGATGACGGCGAGCGAGGCGCGCAGCATGCGTGGCGCGTTGCCGTGCAGGGCGAAGGTCCACCACAATTCATCGGAGTAGCCCATGTGGCGGTAGGAGACGATGCCGATCCACACCGCCATGGCGATCACGCCTGCAATGCTCACCACCCACACCGGGGTGAAGCGCTCGGCGAGGATCGCGGTCGGGCGATAGAAAGCGCGCCGCCCGAGCATGAGCACCCCGAGGACCAGCGCCAGCAGGCTTGCCTCTTCGAAATCCAGTCCCTTGAGGAGTGAGGCGAAGATGCCGGCGACCAGCAGCCACACCGAGATGTGATAGGCGGCCTGCACCCGGCGAAACAGCGCGCGGGCCAGCACCAGCAGGCCCAGACCCACGAGGCTCCCCACCAGATGCGAAACCTCCAGCACCGTAAGCGGCAGGAACTGGTCGAGAAAAGCCAGTCGCTCATCGACCGCCGGGGTCGCGCCGGAGAACAGCAGCAGGCTGCCGGCGAGGAAGGTGAGGGCGCCGGCAATCTGCGGCACGACCGGCGCGATGTAGATGCCCGCGAGTTCCCGCGCCCAGGCGATGCGGCCACGCTGCGCCGACAGCTCCTTCGAGCCGAACAACAGCGTCCCGAACACCAGTGGCACCAGGTAATACACCGCGCGGTACGCGAGCAGTGATCCGAGGAGCGCATCCGCCGGCACCCCGGGCAGGGTGAGCAGGATCACGGCCTCGAACACGCCGACGCCGCCGGGCACGTGGCTGATGATGCCGGCGATCACCGCGGCCGCATACACACCGAGGAAGGTGATGAAGCCGATGTGCGCCTCGGGCGGCAACAGCCACCACAGCACCGCCGAGGACAACGACAGGTCGAGGACCCCGAGGATGATCTGCGTGAGCCCGATCGCAGCTCCGGGCGCGCGCAGTGCCCAGCCGCGAATCTCCAATGCGCTGCGCGCCAGACACGCCCACAAGGCGTAAGTGCCAACCGCGACGAGCAGCGCGGCTCCGGCCAGCAGCGACCAGTTGTGATGCAGTCGCAGCACCGCAGCGGCCTGCGCGGGCGAGAGCAGCAGCGACACGCCCGACACGGTCGCGAGACCAATGGCAAGCGACAGGCTGCAGAAGGCGGATACGATCGCGACCTCAACGGCCGTGACGCCGGCGGCGGAGTACAGGCGGAAGCGAATCGCGGCACCTGTGAACGCCGTGAATCCAAGCGTGTGACCGAACGAGTAAGCGATGAAGGAGGTAAAGACGAT
>PLEC01000040.1:17947-19526 GCA_003136935.1 Gammaproteobacteria bacterium | reverse complement strand
CTTGTAGCGGTTGAAGGGTCCATGCTCACCCATCTACCTGACGGGTTGAACCTGGTCGATTCCGCAGCCATACCGCTTATAGCGTTGACGGGTGATCAGCTCGTACGGCTGGCGGCTCGGGCGCAACGTGGCCAGACGCTTCTCGTGACCGGGGCGGTGGGAAGCGTCGGGCGCGCCGCCGTGCACACCGCCAAGAAACTCGGCGTCAACGTGATTGCGGGCGTCCGCGCTCGGCAGCTGGCGGAAGCACGGACGCTGGGTGTCTCCGATACTGTAGCCATTGACGACGATTCCGCGATTGCGGGGCTTGCGATGGTGGACGGAGTTGCCGATACGGTTGGGGGCGAAACGGCCGCGAAACTATTTGGCAGGGTGAAGAATGGTGGAAACTTCGGCTATACCTCGGTGTTCCCAGACGAGATGTCCAAGCTGAATCCGACGGTCACTGTCACCCGGGTGCTCGTGCGTCCCGATGCCTCGAAAGTCCGCGAGTTTGCCGATGACGTCCGAGACGGGAAATTCCTACTGCCAATCAGTCGCCGGATGCCCCTTCGCGATGCGGGCGAGGCGCACGCATTGGCGCAAAGAGGTGGCTTAGGAAAGATCGTACTTGTGTGCCGGTAGGACGGCTCCTGGACCTCTGCGAAGCCGCTAGTGAGGGGCCGAGGCCGGCCACAACCGGACCTTTCACGGCACGGCATCGCACTGGCATCGAAGGGAGCGCCACATATGAATGTGTTCGCACCATTGCGTGTCACGGCGATTGCAAGGAGCAACAATGCGCTGGTACCACTATGTCGCGTACTTCTTCGGAGGCGCGTTCCTCGCCAACACCTTGCCCCATCTTGGCAATGGGATCTCGGGGCATGCCTTTCAGAGCCCCTTCGCATCACCACCCGGTGTGGGGTTGTCCTCGGCGATGGTCAATGTCCTATGGGGCCTCCTCAACCTCGTCGTCGGCTACCTGCTCGTCTGTCGTGTCGGCAGCTTCAATCTGCGCAACACCCGGCACGTGCTCATCCTCGGGGCGGGCATCCTGATCATGTCGCTGATGCTTGCCCACACGTTTGGGCCGTTCCACGGCGGCCAGTGAGCCTGTTTTGTCAGCGGCGTAACCGTCTGGCGCACGCGAATGGACCCTCTTGGCCGATATGCGACCGGCAGCTTCGGGTCAACAGCGGTCATTTCTAATTGGCGGAGAGGGTGAGATTCGAACTCACGAGCCCCGTAAGGAGCCTCCGGTTTTCAAGACCGGTGCAATCAACCGCTCTGCCACCTCTCCGAGCCCGCGGCGGCATTCTATCAAGGCGCCGGTGGGCCGCTGCGGGATTGCTGGTTTGCAGGCGAAGGCACGCCTGCCTTCAGCTACCCCCAAATTGATAGGCGCTGTTACCCCCAATACGACCACCACCATGCCTCGCCCGAGGGCTGTGCGCAGCACTGCCGGAGACTAGCCTGCAGTGCGAAGGATGGTGACTTATGGGTTTCTTTCTTCTTGATATCGGCATTTCCCTCGGCGCAGCGCTCGTCTACCTCGGCGTAGCCCTCTGGAGCAATGCGGCGCGTTCGGTGTAGTGCT
>PLEC01000040.1:0-17893 GCA_003136935.1 Gammaproteobacteria bacterium | reverse complement strand
CGACCGCCCACGTGCTCGAGGATCGAGCGCGCGGTGTCGCGGTCCGGCTGGCAACCGGCGACGAGCACCACGAACGCTTTAGGGACCGACAGGCGCAGGGGGTCAGGGCTCGGCACGACGGCGGCCTCGGCAACCGCCGGGTGCTCGATCAGCACGCTCTCGAGTTCGAATGGGCTGATGCGGTAGTCCGATGACTTGAATACATCGTCCATGCGGCCGACGTAGGTGAGGTAGCCCTCGGCATCGCGGCTCGCGACATCCCCCGTGTGGTAGTAGCCGTCGCGCATGGCATCGGCGTTGCGTTCGGTGTCCCCCAGGTATTCACGCATAAGGCCCGTGGGGCGCCTGGCCAGGTCGATGCAGATCTCGCCCTCCTCGCTTAGCTTGCCGTCGGCATTGACGAGCACGATGGCGAAGCCCGGGAGCGCCCGGCCCATCGATCCCACCTTCAGTGTCTGGCCGGGCGGGTTGCCCACCTGCGCGGACGTTTCCGTCTGGCCGAAGCCGTCGCGAATGGTGATGCCCCAGGCATCGCGCACGCGTTCGATGACTTCGGGGTTCAGCGGCTCGCCGGCACTCGCCGCCTCGCGCAGATGCACGCGCCAGGCGCCCAGATCCTGCTGGATCAGCATCCGCCATACCGTCGGAGGAGCACAAAACGTAGTAACGCCGCGCTGCACGAGTTGGTCAAGGAGCTTGCGGGCATCGAAGCGTTCGTAGTTGTACGCACACACGCAGGCCTGCGCGTTCCACGGCGCAAACAGGCACGACCAGGCGTGCTTCGCCCAGCCCGGCGAGCTCAGATTCAGGTGCACGTCCCCGGGCTTAAGGCCCAGCCAGTACATGGTGGACAGGTGCCCAACCGGGTAACTCACCTGCGTATGCGCCACCAGCTTCGGCCGCGCGGTGGTGCCGGAAGTGAAATACAGAAAGAGCAGGTCGTCCGCACGCGTCGTGACAGTGGGCTTGAACTCCACCGGCGCCTCGAGCGAGCGCGCGTATGGAATCCACCCCGGCGCCGCACCGACCGCGATGCGCACGGCGGCGCCTGCGACCTCGGTGAAGCGCGCGGTGAGCGCGGCATCCGTGACAATGGCTTTTACGGCGCCCCGTTGCATGCGGTCGGCGAGATCGTCACGCTCGAGGAGCGTCGTCGCCGGAATGATGACGGCTCCGAGCTTGATGGCTGCGAGCATCGTCTCCCACAGCGGCACGACGTTGCCGAGCATGATGAGAATGCGATCCCCGGGACCGACGCCCTGGGCCCTGAGGAAATTTGCGACCTGGGAAGCGCGGCGCGACAGCTGCGCGAAACTCAAGGTTTCATCGCCACCCGCGTCATCGATTACCCGCAATGCCGGGGCGTCATTGCCGGCAGCGATCACGTCAAAGTAGTCGCGGCTCCAGTTGAAGTTCTCAAACGCCGGCCAGCGAAACTCCCGCTGTGCGGCGCTTAAGTCCTCTCGCAGCCGCAGCAGCTGGTCACGCGCCTCGATGAATTGCCGGGTCGCGTCCATGGATCACTTTCAGCCTTTGCCGGCTGCGCCCTTGCCAGCCGGATCCCTAGCGACCGTCACCGTAGGGGCTTTCGCAGCAGGATGGTACCCGGGAAGGCCCGCGGCTTCCGTGCTGCCGGCGAGCGGCACGGCACGCTGCACGGCGTTGTCGAAGTCGGCGAGCGTCGGTCCAATGGTCACGCGCGTGCGAAAGAAATCCGCCCACAGAAATTCGGCGAACGCGGTCGGGGTCTTGTCGTACCCGCCGGCGTTGCGCACGTAGGCGGCGAGGGAGCGGTACGGATCATCGCGCAACTGCGTGAGATGACTCGGAATGGCCTCGAAGCCGCAGAGCTTGCCGTTCTGGTCAATCGGGTGCACCCACGTGGCATCGTTCATCTTCGGCCAGAACTGCGCGATCGGCACTTTGGTGAAATCGCCTTCGATAAAGAAAAACCCGGTGTCGACGTTGGCCTCGCAGGCCGCAAGCCCCAGATGATGGTGATCGGTGATGTAGAGCTTGCCATCCGGCCCCCATACGGCCGGAATCGGGTGCGCCTCCATGAAGTCTCGCTGCTCGTGCTTTTTCAGCGACTCGAGCTTCGCGCGCTTGTCATGGACCTCGATCATGCCCACCGTGATCTGGGTCGGCCGCAGCTTGTGAATCTCAACTTCGTGCAGGCTCGACATACGCCAATCCTACACGGATCGCCCCGTGAGCATCCTCATCCGGGGGCCGGCTGCGCCTGCGCGCGCGTGAGTCGCGCGGATCGCAACATGGTCAGTGCGGCGTAGGTAACCACCACAATCACGAGCCACCGCATAGCGGTGAGCGGCAGCTGCTTCACAATAAAGAACGCGACCAACACCCCTGCGGCTCCGCCGATCACAAGGCCGAGTGACGGGCCGTTCGCGAAGCGTCCTGACCTGAAGAACCCCAGGCTCGCCACCGGCTGCAGGATCCCATCGCTCCCCATCATGATCGGAAAGGCGGCGATCGGATGCATGCCAAGCAGCGCCAGCAGGATCATGCTCGGAGCGTAGTTGCCGATGCCAATGCACATCAGGGCGCCGAGGAAAAAATTGACCGCAACGGCAACCGCAAAGCGCCAGCCGGCAAGGCCCATGGCAGCGCCCCCGGGCGGAAACGCGCCGAGATTCTTGAGCGTGAAAAAGAACGCCGCGATGAGCAGCGCCGCGCCCATGAAGAGCTGGATCGTGCGCCGCGGCAGCCGGCTCACCACCCCGGCCCCAAGCCACGCGCCGGCGGTGGCGCTCGCGATCATGCACGCGAGCAACAGCGGCTGCACCGTCACGGCCGTTACGAACAGGAGCGTCTCGAGAAATGCAGCGGCGTTGTGCCCGACGTTGAGGGTTCCGGGAATGAGCTCGTCCGCCGGCCTGCCGCGGAATTTATAGAGCGCGGTCGTGGGCGCGTAGGAGCCGATGCCCAGCGTGTCGAGAAAATCGGTCACGAAGCCGATGGCGACGTCGCCCACGGTCGGCCGCTCGCGCAGTCGATGGCGCTTCACTGCCCAGATCCACCCGGCCACAAAGGCAATGTTGCCGAGGACCAGCACGATCAGGAGGCCCGCCTTGGTCGCGTTCATCTCACCCCCAGGTCGTCAAGGCGCCCGTGCAGCGCGTGCGCGCGTCCAGCCATCCACCAGGCGCAGGTACTGGATCGTCGCCCGCGCCCCCAGTCCACTCAGGGCGTGCAGTCTGATCGGCCGCACCGGCGTCACCGGAAAGCCGAGCTGTGTGGCCGGCGCGCCGAGCGCGCACTGCGCCAGCAACTTCCCCATCATCGTCGCCATGGCCACGCCGCGGCCATTGTAGCCGAGGCCTGCCAACACCCCGGTGGCGAGCTCGTGCAGGTGCGGCAGGTGATCGCGCGTGATCGCGACCCAACCGCCCCAGTGGTACTCGAAGGGGACGCCTTGAAGCTGCGGATAGATCTCGTGTACGGCGCGATAGTGGCGGCGCATCGCCCTGAGGTTCGGTGCGGCGGCGAACGTGCCGCGGGAACCGAGCACCAGGCGCCCGCTCGCATCGGTGCGGAAATAGCGCAACAGGTGCCAGGTATCGGACGCCGCCTGCCCCTGCGGCAGGATTTCCTTCAGCATTTGCGGCGTCAGCGGCTGTGTTGCAACCTGGAAGGACGGCACCGGCACGACCGTGCGCCGCAGCGCGCCCACGAGGCCGTCGGTGTACGCGTTGGTGGCGAGGATGACCGTCTGTGACGTGACGCTCCCCTGCGGGGTGTCGATGCGCCAGTCACTGCCCACACGGATGAGGCGTATCGCCGGGCTGTGTGTAAACACCTGGCCACCGGCGCTCAGTACCGCCCGGGCAAGACCGCGAACCAGCGCCAGCGGCTGCACCTTACCGCCGCGGCGATCTAGCAGGCCGCCGCAATAGCGCGGCGAGCCGGTGAGGGCTTTCACGGCCTCTCGTGACAGCATTTCAACCGCGGCACCGCGCCGCTGCCACTGCTGCGCGCGCGCAGCAAGTTGCGTCAATGCCTGTTCCGATGTCGCCGGCTGGATCCAGCCGGCGCGGCTGCTTTCGCACTCGATGCCGTGCCGGGCAATCAGTTCGAACACCAGGTCCGCGGCCGTTGCCACGGTGGTCACCAGCCGCGCGCCGAGCTCAGGTCCAAACAGCTCCTCGAGCGTGTCAGGATCGTGCTTTACGCCCGGGATCACCTGGCCACCGTTCAAGCCCGAGGCGCGCTCACCCACCTCGAGTGCCTCCAGCACCACGACGTCACGCCCGGCGATGGCCAGGTGCAGTGCTGCGGATAGTCCGGTGTAGCCGGCGCCGACGATGACAACCTGCGCGCGCCGCGCGGCGCTGAGTGCGGTTAACGCGGGTCCCGCGGGCGCCGTCGCGGACCACAGGGATTGCAGCGGCACGGCGGGCATCGTGCGCAAGTATCGATTATCACCGGGCGATATGCGAGACTCCCTCTCCGTCAAGCCGCGCCAAGTAACCGAACGAATCCAAGGCTTGTTGCGAGGGTGGCCGATGCGATCCGCGCCTCTCCTGTCCGCTGTGGTGTTGGGTGTTGCCTTGAGTGCGCGGGCGTCCGCTGCGCCGGCTGCGCCCCCGCCCCTGCCCTCCGAGCATCTGACGGTGGAACGCCTGCCGGCAAAAACTGCCCACTGGGTCTACGTGTTTGACGAGGCGTTCATCAACGAGATCGACTCTCGCGTGCACCTCTTCGATGGCGACACCTACCGGCGGCTCGGGCAGATCGATGCCGGCTTTGGCGGCTCGGTCAACGAGTCCCCGGATGGCACGAACACCGTCGTCGCCACTACCTATTTTGCCCGCGGCAGTCGCGGCACCCGCACCGACGTCGTCGAGTTCACCGACAACGCGACACTCGCGCCGACGCGTGAGATCGTGCTGCCGTCGAAGCGCGCGATGACCGTGCCCAATGTGTTCAACGTCGCCTACAGCGCCGACGGACACTTCGTATATGTGGCCTACATAACCCCCGCCGCATCCTTCGGTGTGCTCGACCCGGCACACGGCGCGGTGCTCGGGGAGATCGACACCGCCGGTTGCGCGCTGGTCATCCCTTCGGGGCCGAAGCGTGTGTCCTCCCTGTGTGAAAGCGGCCGGCTGCTGACGGTGACGCTCGATGCAACGGGGCATGAGGTTGCGCGCGCCATGTCCGCGCCGTTTTTCGATGCCGACGCGGATCCGGTGTTCGTGCAGGGAATCCCCACCACCCAGGGGTATACGTTTCTATCCTTCCTGGGCGAGGTGCACGAAATCGACTTCAGCGGCGCGCAGCCGGTGTTTGCACCGGTGTGGTCGCTGGTTGACGCAGCCGAGAAAGGCAAGTGGCGCCCCGGCGCCATGCAGGTGGGTGCCATTCACAAGAGCCTCAAGCGGCTCTATGTGCCGATGCACGCAGGCGGCGAAGGCACGCATAAGGATGGGGGCACGGAAATCTGGGTGTTTGATCTCGCCACCCATCGGCGCCTGGCGCGCTGGCCGATGCACCTCGGCGGGTCGGCACGGGTCATGGCCGTGCAGGTGTCGCAGGATGACGCGCCGCTGCTGTTCGCCGCTACCGATTCCTCGGACGTCGCGGTGCTGGACGCCTTGAGCGGACACGTGAAGCACCTTGAGAAGCACCTTGGCCAGACCCCTTGGCTGATGTTGAATCCATAGGGGCTTATCTACGATGCGCTCGCTGGATCACCTGTTCGAAGCTTCGTCCCGCACGCTGGCGCGACGCACCTCGCGCCGCAGTCTCCTGGCCGTGTTCGGCCAGTTTCTGACCGGGGCGGCGCTGCTGCCGCTCTTGCCAGTGGATCGCGGCAGCCGCGCCTGGGCAGCGGATGCCAAGCCCAAGCCGGATGATCCGCAGAGCTGCGAATACTGGCGCTACTGCGCGATCGATGGCTTCCTGTGCTCGTGCTGCGGCGGCACCTCGACGTCCTGCCCCCCCGGTACCGCCCCCTCACCCATCACCTGGATCGGGACCTGTCACAACCCGGGCGATGGCCGCGACTACATCGTTTCGTACAACGACTGTTGTGGGAAGACCAGCTGCGGTAACTGCCAGTGCAACCGTAACGAACGCGAGAAGCCCACCTACCGTCCCTCGCGCAACAACGATCTGAACTGGTGCATGGCGAACGCCGATGCCAATTACCACTGCTCGGTGTCGGTCATCCTCGGAGTCGCCGAAAAGAAATGAGCCGGCGTGCCGCATGGGCGCTCGCGCTGTCAACGGGAGCCTGCGCGGGTCTGCTGACGCCGGCACGGGCTGCCGACCCCGCCGCGCCGGCCTACCCCCAGGGCGCCGCCCCGTTCCAGGCAAACTGCGCGGTGTGTCATGGGCCTGCCGGGGCCGGCGTCCCCTCCCTGGCGCCACCGCTTATCTCCTACCCGGCGCATTACGCCGCGAGCCCCGAAGGTCGCCGCCAGTTGGCCATGACGGTGCTCTATGGTCTGTTCGGTGACATCGTGGTCGACAACAAGCACTACGACTTCAGGATGCCGGATTTCGCGCGCCTGGATGACGCCACACTTGCCGCGACGCTCAACTTCATCGTGTTCGATCTCGGCCACGCGCCGGCGAGCGTGAAGCCGGTGGAGCCGGGCGAAATCGCGGCCGAACGGGCGCACGTCGTCGACGGTGCCGCGGTGCGCGAGCATCGCCGCAGCGTCGTCCCTTAGCCTTAAGGCGCGTAAGGTGCCGCGCCGCGCTCCTGCCCTGCCGGTCCTTATTGCCGCGGCCGCACTCGCGGTGCTGCTGGCAACCCCGCCTGCCACCGCCAGCCCCGCTGAGGACTACATGCTCTACTGCATGGGATGTCACGGCGCGGACGCCCGCGGCGTGCCGGGCAAGGTGCCACCGCTCGCCGGCTCGCTGGCTCTCTTCATGCGCACGCCTGCGGGACGCGACTACGTACTGCGCGTCCCGGGAGCTGCCAACTCGGCGCTCTCAGACGCGCAGCTGTGTGCCGTGCTCAACTGGCTTGCCGACCGCTACGGCGCCCCGGGCAGCGAGCGCCCGGCTGCTTTCACCGCCGCAGAAGTTGCGGCGAGCCGCCATGTGCCGCTCACGAGCGTGCAGGCAACCCGGCGCGAGGTGGTTCGCCAGCTCGCCACCACGGGCAGCGCGCCACCCGGGGACTACTAGAGCCGGAAGATGGCCGTGATGCCAATTGTCCGTGGGCGGAAAGTAAACGCACGCTCCAGGCGGCTCGCACCGGTACCCGAATCGATGGTGTAGTCGTAGTCGGTCATGACATGGGTGTTCGCGAGGTTATCCACGAACGCCGCCACCGACCACTTGCCGACATCCATGCCGGCACGCACGCTCGTGAACACCGTGCCGGGAAGCGTGAAGTTCGCCGAATCGTACTGCAGCGAGTTCGGGTCCTGACTCGGCGTCAGCCACTTTGCGCGCTGCTCGTACTCCGAGTCGGCCCGCACAAAGGCCTGATGCGCCAGCAGGCTGAAGCGATATTCGGCTCCCAGCGATACGGTCACCGGCGCCGTCGGCTGACCGCCGCCGGCTTCCGTGCTCTGGCCGACAATCGCATCGCCGCTGGAAACGATCGGGGTCGTCTCGCTCGGGCTGAGCTTGGAACTCTGCGTGAAGCGCGCGTCGGTGTAACCGGCGGCGAGTTCCAGGGTGAAGTTGCTGGTAACCGAGATATCGGCCTGCAGGTCTATGCCCTTAGCGACCGCCTGCCCGAGATTCGCGATGAATGAGATCTGGCAGATCGGCGGCACCACGGTCTGCTGGATGTTGTTCCACTTGATGTAATAAATGCTGCTGGCAATGCGGATGCGATTGTCGATGTTGTTCTTCGCTCCGATTTCGTAGCTGTCCACCGTGTCCGAGTTGTAGGTGGTCGGCGCCTCGCTGATCCCGAAGTTGGCGAAATCAGCCGCGCAGGCGATCGGCGGCAGCGGGTTGTTCGCGCCACCCGGACGAAAGCCCTTGGCGTAGGTGCCGTAATACATGTTGTCGGAGTCGGCCTGGAACTGCAGGCTCACCTTGGGCGTAAATGAGTTCTCCGTCTTGTCGCCCGAGCCGGTGGCGGGTGCCGCGAACAGCTGCGGCCCACCGGTGTAGGTCTCGAAGGTGTACTTGTTGCGTGAATAGCGGGCGCCGACGGTTAATTTCCACTGCTCGGTGAAGGCGAAAGTGCCCTCCGCGAACAAGGCGTACTGCTCATCGATGGAATTGGTCTGCAGGAAATACGAGTCATTCGGGAAACCCGCCACGTAGGGAACCGGGTTGCCGTTCCCGTCCACGAATATCTGGGTGTATGGCACGCCCTCGAGCGCCTCCGAGAGCTGGTTGAGCATCGGATCGTGAATCTGCTCAAGATAACTCTGGTGGTTGTGGTTGAAGAACACCCCCGTGGTCCATAGCAGCTTCGAGTTCGCGTCGCTCGACTGCAGGCGGATCTCCTGGGTGATGTTCTGCTGCCCGTTGTCGACGGTCGCGGGCGAGAAGTAATCCAGTCCCAACGGCGCGTGCAGGCCATTGCCGTCGAGCAGCGGGAAAGCCGCGCCGGTCGGAAAGAGGCCCGTGGCCGGATCGCTCACGTTCGGCGTGAACCCAAATATCAAGCTGCTGGGATTCTGGTAGAAGCCGAGGTTGTAGAGCGTGCCCTCGTAACCGGTCTGCTCGCGGCGACTGTAATAAGAGGTGTTGGAAATCAACTGCACCGGCCCCAGGTCGCCCTGGATCTTCAGCGAGGTGAGGTAAAACCGGTCGGGGACCCGGCGCGGCGTCGGATCGGCATCCACGAAATTGTTGTTGCCCGGGTTCGAGTACAACGGCCAGTAGGTATTGATGTCGTTGCGGTTCTGCTTCTGGTAGTAAATGGACGGTGTCACGCTCCACTTGTCGTTCGGCGCCCACAGCGCCGCGAGCCGCACCAGATACGTGTCATCGTAGTTGGCATTCTTCTGGGTGATCTGCTCAGTGTAGGGATTCATGTCGTCGATCCAGCCGCCATCGCGCCGGTACCACACCGACACCCGCGCACCGAGGGTGCCCGGGATGAGTGGTCCGCCTACCGCCACGCCGCCCTCAGCGCTCGTCGCGCCGCCTTCCGTGCTCGACACTTCGGTGCGGGCGTAGACGCTCGTATTGGTGAGGCTTGGCTGGGTCGTGATGTAACGCACCGTGCCGCCCTCGGAACCGGAGCCGAACAGCGTGCCCTGCGGTCCGCGCAGCACTTCCACGCGATCAATATCAAAGGACTTCGGCAGCGCCTCGTCCGGGCTGAACGCGAGCGCGCGCATCTGGATCGGCGTGTCGTCAAGATAGATGCCGGTGGTGCCGGCGCCGCCGGTGCCGGAGATACCGCGGATCGAGATGTTGTTGGTGCCGGAGGTATCGAAGTTCACGCCCGGTGTGAAGCGCGCCACTTCCGAGAAGTCCTTGATGCCGCGATCATCGAGGTTCTGCTGGGTCAGCGCCGTGACGCTGATGGGCACCTTGCTCAAGGATTCCTCGCGGCGGGTCGCGGTCACCACGATTTCCTGCAGGCCACCCGTGGGGGCGCTCGTCTCGCCAGTTTGCGCCTGCTCGCCCGCCGCCTGGTCCGCCCAGGCCGCAAGCGGCCCGAGCGCGAGCAGCGCGAGACTCACCTGGCACGCGGCGCGAATGGCGCCATAGGGGATGCACCGGTCGTTGTCAAAGCGCCGCATCTCGCCTCCCGATTTTAAGCATTAGAATTATTCGAGTCGCCCGCGGCACTGTAAACACAAGGCGCTGATAGCTCAACCACACCGCGCGAATGCACCACCAGCGTGCAGGCCTGCACCTCAGGCGCGCAGGGCGCGGCTCACTGGGAGGGTGCGTATGCGCTTGCCGCTGGCGGCGTAGATGGCATTGCACAGCGCCGCTGCCACGCACGCCGTGCCAGTCTCGCCAACTCCCCCCGGGCCCTCACCGCTCGCCACCAGGTGCGCCTCGACGCGCGGCGCGGCCGGCATGCGCAGCGACGGGAAGTCATTGAAGTTACTCTGCTGCACGCGCCCGTTGGCGATGGTGATTTCGTTGCCCAGGGCGGCGCTCAGGCCGAACGTCACACCGCCCTCGAGCTGCGCCCGCACCGTGTCGGGATTCACGACCTGGCCGCAATCCAAGGCGCACACCACCCGCTCGACGCGTGGCTGCCCATCATGATCCATACTCACCTCGGCGACCTGGGCGAGGTAGCTNNGCCGAGGAGATGAGGGAGCGCCGGTAGTGCACCGGATCCTGCTGCGCAGCCGCGGCGAGCTCATCCATGAAGCTCTCCACGACGAACACGCTGCGCGTCGGTCCCACGCCGCGCCACCAGGAGGTAGGAACCCCTGGCGGGTCGCGCCGCACGTAGTGCACTTCGAGGTTTGGCAGCGTGTATACCGGATCCGCGGCAGCCTCCACCGCGTCATCATCCACGCCGGTCAGGAGAGGTCCCCCGGAGTAAATCGCGCTCACGGCAGCGCCCGCGATGGTGTGGCGCCAGGCAACCGGCGCACCGTGCGCATCGAGCGCCGCGAACACACGGTCTACGTAGTACGGGCGGTAGCGATCGTGCTGGATGTCTTCCTCGCGCGGCCACAACACGCGCACCGGACCTGCGACGTGGCGTGCGATGCGTGCCGCCAGCACGATGCCGTCCACTTCCAGCCGCCGCCCGAACCCGCCGCCGATGAGATGGTTATTAATGCGGATCTGTGTGGGCTTCAATCCGAGCGCCGCGAGCTTGGCCACCGCGCGATCCGGGGCCTGCGTGCCAACCCAGATCTCGCACAGATCCGCGCGCCAGTGCACCGTGCAGTTCATCGGCTCGAGCGTCGCATGGGCGAGGAACGGCTGGTGGTAAGTTGCCTCGACATGCGTACGCGCGTGCGCCGCCGCCGCCGTGACGTCGCCCTTGTTGGTGGCGATGGCGCCGGGCTCGAGCACCGCAGCCTCAAGATCAGCCACGATCGCCGCCTGTTGAACACTGGCGTTGGCGCCGTCGCTCCAGCGCAGCGCCAGCGCCTTCATGCCCTTCATGGCCGCCCAGGTGTTGTCCGCAACCACCGCGATCGCGTCCCCCTCGTTGACCACCTGGCTCACGCCCCGCACCGCGAGCGCCGCGTCGCCGGAAAACGGTGTGGCAACCGTGCCCCCTTCCACCGGTGACAGCGCGATGACTGCCACACGCGACTGCGGCGGGCGCGCGTCGATGCCGAAGCGTGCACTGCCGTTCACCTTCTCCGGGGTGTCGCGCCGGGGTATCGCACGCCCGATGAGCCTGAAGTCGGTGGCAGCCTTGAGGGCTGGCGCCTTGGGTACCGGGAGCGCCGCTGCCGCGGCAGTCAGCGCACCGTATGTCAGGTGCCGCCCGGACGGGGCGTGCGTCACGACACCAGCGCGTGCCTGGCAGGCGCTCGCCGGCACGCGCCACTTGCGCGCCGCGGCTTCGATGAGCATGAGGCGCGCGGTCGCGCCCGCCTGGCGCAGCGGCACCCAGCAGTCGCGGATGGATGTTGAGCCGCCGGTGGACTGATCGCCCTCGACGCCGTACACGGCCGGATCCGGCGGCGCGGCCTCGACACTGATGGCCTTGAGATCCACCTCAAGCTCCTCGGCGATCAGCATGGGGAGCGAGGTGTAGGTCCCCTGCCCCATCTCGACCTTCGGCATGACGAGCGTGATGGTGTTATCCGGTGCAATACGCACGTAGGCGTTGAGCGCCCCGGGTGCGGCAGAGCCACGCTGCGCCCAGTGCACGCGCCGCAGACTGACGCCCAGTACCAGCGCTCCGCCGGCGGCTGCGCCCACCAGCACAAAGCGCCGCCGGGTGAGCGCGACGGGCGTATCCATCAGTGACCCGCCTGCGAGCCGGCCATACTTGGTGTAAGACCAAGGGCACGGCGACGCGCGCGTACCGCGAGGTACGCCCCCACGGCCACCGCGAGCGCCAGTACGCTCACGCGCAGCTCCTGCGCCAGCTCCCCCGGAGTGAACGCCATGGCGATGAGGATGGCGGCCATGCCGGCCACCGCTGCGTAACTCGCCCATGGGAAGAACCACATGGTGATCGCCGGGGCCGCAGCGCCGCTTGCCTCACGCGCGCGTCGCAGCCGGATGTGGGAGAGCGCGACCATCATGTAGATGAATACCATCAGGGCTCCGGAGGCGTTCACCAGGAAGGCGAACACGGTCTGCGAAGAGGTGATGGCGGCGAGAATCCCCAGCACGCCGGCGAGACTCCCCATCAAAACCGAGCGTGTGGGTACGCGACGCTCGTTGAGCTGCACCAGCCACTGGGGTGCGTCCCCGTGCTCGGCGAGCACGAACAGCACGCGCGAGCACACATAGAAGGCGGAGTTGAGGCACGACAGGACCGCGGTGAGGATGATGGCGCTCATCGCAACACTCGCCCACTTGAACTGCATGACGGTGAGCGCCAGCGTGAATGGCGATTCCCCCGGGTGAATGCGCACCCACGGCACCACCGCGAGAATGAGCAGCATCGAGCCGACGTAGAAGGTGAGGATGCGCACGATCACGGACGAGCTCAGCTGTGCCACCGCGCGCGCCGGTTCCTTCGACTCCGCTGCCGCGACCATGGTGATCTCCGCCCCGGTGAGCGAGAAGTACACCGTCACCGCGCCCGCCAGTACCGCCAGCCAGCCGCGCGGCACAAAACCACCGTAACTGCTGAGGTTAGAGAAAGTCGGTCCCGTACCGGAGGTGAAGCCACAGGCGAAAGCCGCCGCGAGCGCGATGAACACCAGGATCGCCGCGACCTTGACCGAGGCAAACCAGAATTCAAACTCGCCATAGGAGCGCGCCGACATGAGATTCACGCCGGTCATGACCCCCATGAGCATGATTCCCAGCAGCCACGCCGGCAGCCCGAGCCAGCCGTGCAGGATGTTGGCGCCGGCGATCGCCTCCACCGGCACCACGATCATCCAGAAGTACCAGTACAGCCAGCCGGCGACGAAGCCGGCCCAGGGACCCAAGCCGGCACGCGCAAACTCGGTGAATGAGCGTATCTGGGGATTCGCAACCGCCATCTCACCGAGCATGCGCATGACCAACAGCACCAGCAGGCCCGTGATGAGGTAACTCAGCACGATCGCAGGTCCGGTCGCGGCGATGGAGGCGCTGCTGCCGACAAATAGTCCCGCGCCAATGATTCCGCCGATGGAGATCATGGTGACGTGGCGCGGTTGCAGCGAGCGGCTTAGTTCAGTCTGCATGGTTGCCCAGGCCTTATGAGGTAAGGCGCGTCAGGCCGCCCATGTATGCCTGCAACGCCTGCGGCACCTCGACCGAGCCATCCTCGTTCTGATAGTTCTCCAGCACCGCCACCAGCGTACGCCCCACCGCCAGCCCCGAACCATTCAGAGTATGGACGGGTTCCGGCTTGCCACCGTCGGGGTTACGCCAGCGCGCCAGCATGCGCCGCGCCTGGAAGGCTTCAAAATTACTGCAGGAGGAAATCTCGCGATAGCGCTCCTGCGAGGGCAGCCACGCCTCGATGTCGTAGGTCTTGGCGGCGCCAAAGCCGATATCCCCGGCGCACAGCGCCACCGTGCGGTAGGGGATCGCCAGCCGCCGCAGCACCTCTTCGGCGTGTGCGGTGAGTTGCTCGAGTGCTGCATAGGAGTCGGCCGGGCGCACGATCTGCACCAGCTCCACCTTGTCGAACTGGTGATTGCGAATCATGCCGCGGGTGTCCTTGCCGGCAGCGCCGGCCTCGGAGCGAAAGCATGGCGTATGCGCAACCCACTTCAGGGGCAGCTCTTCGGCCGGCACGATCTGCCCGCGCACGAGGTTGGTCACCGGCACCTCGGCCGTCGGGATGAGGTAGAAGTCCTGCTCGCCCGTCACGGCAAACAGGTCCTGCTCGAACTTCGGCAGCTGCCCGGTACCGGTGAGCGCCGGACGCTGCACGAGATACGGCACGTACACCTCGGTGTAGCCGTGTTCGCGCGTGTGCAGGTCGAGCATGAACTGTGAGAGTGCCCGATGCAGACGCGCCACCTGCGCACGCATCACCACGAAGCGCGCACCTGAAATTCGCGCGGCGGCCTCGAAGTCGAGGCCCTTGAGATGCTCGCCAATCTCCACGTGATCGCGCGGCTTGAAACTGCAGTGCCGCGGCTCCCCGGCACGCCGCACTTCGAGGTTGGCACGCTCGTCGTGGCCGTCCGGTACGGACTCGTGCAGCAGGTTCGGGAGGCCCAGCTGCCACTGCTCGAGCTCACCCTGCACGGCGCTCAACTTCGCTTCGGCTGCGGTGAGCCCTGCGGCCAGACCCTCGCTGCGCGCGATCAGTGCAGCGGTATCTTCGCCGCGCCCCTTCGCCATGCCGACGGCCTTGGCGCTGGCGTTGCGTTCGGCGCGCAGGCGGTCCACTTCCACCTGCCAGGGCTTGCGCTTATCTTCCAGTGCGCTGAACGCCGTGACGTCAAGCTGGTAGCCACGGCGCGCCAGATTACGGGCGACGGCGTCCGGATCGGTGCGCAGCAGCTTCGGATCAATCACGCTTCAACCTTTCGGCGCCGGCCGCGCACGCAGCCGCGCGAGTGCCTCGCTGATCTTGATTTCCAGACCGCGGGAGACCGGGCGGTAGTATCGCCGATCCGGCATGCCCTCCGGCAGATAGCGCTCCCCGGCCGCATAGGCATCCGGCTCATCGTGCGCGTAGCGGTAGTCGCGCCCGAACCCTAAGTTCTTCATCAGCCGCGTCGGTGCGTTGCGCAACTGCAGCGGCACTTCCAGCGTGCCGAATGCGACAACGTCCTGCTGCGCCTCACCCATCGCAACGTACACGGCATTACTCTTGGGTGCGCAGGCGAGATACACCACCGCGGTCGCAATGGCGAGTTCACCCTCGGGACTGCCCATACGCTCGTACGCAGCCCAGGCATCGAGGGCGAGCGTGAAGGCGCGCGGATCGGCGAGCCCGACGTCTTCCACCGCCATGCGCGTCACCCGCCGGGCAACATATAAAGGGTCGCAGCCGCCGTCGAGCATGCGGCACAGCCAGTAAAGTGCTGCGTCCGGGTCCGACCCGCGCACCGCCTTGTGCAATGCGGAAATCTGGTCGTAGAACTGGTCGCCGCCCTTGTCGAAGCGCCGCAGTCCCCCGCTCGCCACCTCCTGTGCGATCGCGGCCGTCAGTGCGCGCGCAGGACCCGCAGCCTCGATGAGGCCCGCGGCGAGTTCGAGCATGTTGAGCGCCCGGCGCGCATCGCCATCGGCAGCGCGGGCGATGAGTTCGAGCGCTTCCGCCTCGGCCGCGAGATGCTCGCGTCCCAAGCCCCGTTCCTCGTCTTGCAACGCCGTCTGCAGTAACCCGGTGAGATCCTCCACCGACAGCGGCCGCAGCACGTACACCCGCGCACGCGACAACAGCGCGCTTATCACCTCAAAGGACGGGTTCTCGGTGGTCGCGCCCACGAAAGTGAGCGTGCCATCCTCCAGGTACGGCAGGAATGTGTCCTGCTGTGCCTTGTTGAAGCGGTGTACCTCATCGAGGAACAGCAGGGTCGGTCGTCCGTGTTGCGCCCGCGAACTGCGCGCCGCCTCCACCGCGGCACGGATGTCCTTCACTCCCGCCATGACCGCCGACAACGCGATGAACTGCGCGTTGGAAGACTGCGCGATGAGCCGTGCAAGCGTGGTCTTGCCGGTGCCAGGCGGACCCCAGAGGATCAGGGAGTGCAGCTGCCCTGCGGTGATGCTCGCCTGCAGCGGCTTACCGGGCGCCAACAGGTGCTTCTGACCGGTAAATTCTGCCAGGGACCGCGGCCGCATGCGGTCCGCGAGCGGCCGCAGCGGATCGCGCTCGACGGCCGCGCTCACTTGCGCGGCGTGCCGATTACGTCGGCCCCGGCGGGGGGCGTGAAGCTCACCTCGCTTGCCGGCACTGGGGCGTTGCGCTCGATCTTTTCAAAGATGATCGTTGCAGTCTGACCGAGCTTGTCCTCGAGGATCATGCGCTTCAGATCATCGTGCGCGAAGCCGAACAGCGCACTTCGGAAATCCGCTTCCGCCCCGCGCGGCTCGACCAGCACCCACGTCAGGCCCATGCGCTCGCCGGCGGGCGTGACGCTGAAGCTCTTGCGTACGTCCACGGCGCCGGACAGCAGCATCGCCGGCGTCGCCGACAGCGCCGCGTCCACTGGCTTCACCGTCACCTGGTCCAGGTCGCGATCCAGGAACCACAGGTTCACCCCATCGCACACCATGAGCTGGCCGGTGTTGGTGCTGCTGGCCGGGCTCATCGGCTTATCCGGGCCGGCGCCATCGTCCGCCACCTTCTGCGGATGGATCTCCCAGCTGAACTTCCCCGGGCGCGACACGATGAGAGTGCCGGTAGCGCGATCGATCTCCCGGCCGTGCGGATCGGCGAGCGTCTGCAGGAAAGTGGCGTGCAGCGTCCTGAGGTTGTCGAGGTAGCTGTCGAGTGGCGTCGCCGCTGCCGCCGCGTGCACCGACGGGGCAGAGATCGCGACTGCCAGAAAGAGCGCGAGCAGCGAGAAAACTTTGCGCGGACGCAGACGTGAGCGCAAAAGAGGATTTTCGGCGGCGTGCGCGCCAGGGACGGCNNCCAGGGCTTGCGCGCAGCAGGGAGTGCGCAGCGCAATGTACTTGCGGCGGCGCCGAAAATCCTCTTTTGCGATCGCGGCTGCCATGTGCACGTCACTCCTCCGGCGGCGCCGGCGCGAGCACATCGCGCGCACCGTTCGACTGCAGCGGCCCCACGAGCCCCGCCGTCTCCATGGCCTCAAGCAGCCGCGCGGCGCGGTTGTAGCCGATTTTCAGTCGCCGCTGCACGTAAGAGATCGAGGGCTTGCGCTCGGTCGTCACGATGCGCACCGCCTCGTCGTACAAGGGATCGGCTTCCGCGTCCTCGGCGAGACTGCCACCCTCGCCTTCCTCGCCTGCGAGCCCCGGAATCGGCATCGACGGTCCCGACAACACCTCCTCGAGGTAGTTGGGCGGCGTGGAGGTCTTCAGCGCCTCCACTACGCGATGGACTTCCTGGTCCGAAACAAACGCGCCGTGCACGCGCGTCGGCATTGAGGTGCCCGGCGGCAGGTACAGCATGTCGCCGTGGCCGAGCAGCGTTTCCGCACCCATCTGGTCGAGGATGGTGCGTGAGTCCACGCGCGCGGATACCTGGAAGGCGATGCGGCAGGGAATGTTCGCCTTGATGAGGCCGGTGATGACATCCACCGACGGCCGTTGCGTGGCCAGAATCAGGTGCAGGCCCGAGGCGCGTGCCTTTTGCGCCAGGCGTGTTATGAGTTCCTCGACCTTCCTGCCGACGATCATCATGAGGTCGGCGAGCTCGTCCACCACCACCACGACGTAAGGCAGGGGCGTGAGGTCCTGGATCTCGCGCTGGTCGATGCTCGGGTCGTTCGCGGCCCGCATCGTCATCACCGGATCCCTGATCGGCTTGCCCGCCTCGATGGCATCCTTCACGCGGCGATTGAAGCCGGCGATGTTGCGAACCCCGAGCGCAGCCATCAGCTGGTAACGGCGCTCCATCTCCGCCACGCACCAGCGCAGCGCGTTGGCCGCCTGCTTCATGTCGGTGACCACCGGGGCCAGCAGGTGCGGGATGCCTTCGTAGACCGAGAGCTCCAGCATCTTCGGGTCGATCATGATGAGGCGCACGTGCTCGGCGGTGGACTTGTAGAGCAGCGACAGCACCATGGCGTTGAGGCCGACCGATTTGCCGGAACCGGTGGTGCCGGCGATGAGCAGATGCGGCATGCGCGTGAGATCCGCGACCACGGGCTGGCCGCCGATGTCCTTGCCGAGCGCGAGCGCGAGCGGCGAGTGCATCTCGTCGTAGGCCCTGGAGCGCAGGATCTCGCCGAGC
>PLEC01000134.1 GCA_003136935.1 Gammaproteobacteria bacterium | reverse complement strand
TTCGGCATGACGGTGCAGGAGGCAACCGAAGCGGCCAACATCACGAGCTACCAGATGCGCGATTCCTTCGGCATGCATGAGTCCTTCCCCGGGCGGCTCACGGTCAACACCGCAACTCCCCTCTGGGTGCGCAAGGAACTCATGCGCATGGGTTACGCGCTCGAGTTCGAGGAGCGCAGCTCCGGTCCGATCAACGCGATTTTCGTGGACCACGCGCACGGCAGCCTGTGGGGCGGCTCGAGCAACTTCGGCCAGGACTACGGAATTGGCTGGTAACAGGCTGCGAATAGCTTGGCGACCAGCCCTGGAATCCCGCCCGCGGCGTCGGAATGAGGTGCTCCCCGAGCGTTGCAAAACACCAACAGCGGGAACGCAATGGTTATTTGGCCTTATCGTCAAATTCTTTTCCATTAGCCACAATCCAGCGCAGTTTAAGCAGAAGCGGATTGGGAGCCACATAACAAAGGGGAATGGAATGAACGCACGAAGCGTTGTTGATCTGGTCTCCGGCCGGAGTGGCTTGGTTGTGTTAGCCGTCAGCCTGGGCATTGTGGCCGCCGCACGGTGCGATGTGGCTGCGGCGCAAGCCGCACCAGCCAATACGGCAACCGCGAACGTTTCGATAATCCCGGAGGTCGTCATCACGGGTACGTCGATCAAGGGAATCAACGCCGAGACGGCTCTGCCGGTGCAGGTGTTGACGTCCGCGGACATCGCTCGCACGGGCGTGACGACGGCCGAGCAGCTTTTCCAGCAGATCAGCGCGGCGAGCAGCTCAGGCCTCACGAACGCCGCACACGCCACAGGCTTCCAGACCGGCAGCATCTCCACCATCTCGCTGCGCGGCCTGGGCAGCGCGCGCACGCTCGTTCTGATCAACGGCCGCCGGTCCGCTCCCTACGGCGGTGGCTCGACGGGGCCCGCGGGCGACTCCGTGGACATCAGCTCCATTCCGATCTCGATGGTCGAGCGCGTGGAAATCCTGAAGGACGGCGCCTCGGCCATCTACGGCAGTGATGCCATCGCAGGCGTGGTCAACTTCATCCTGAAGAAGGATTACCAGGGAGCGCAGATCACCGCTTATGCCGGCACGCCGACGCGCTCCGGTGGCGGCAGCGAGGAGAACCTTTCGGGCTCCGTGGGCCACGGCGACCTGAACTCGGATCGTTACAACGTGGCGCTGGGCTTCAACTTCGATCACATGTCGCCGATCATGGGCGCGTCACGCGCGTTTGCGCAGCGCTACTCGCCGGGCTATGGCAACGACGTCACCTCCTCCTTCGCCTTCCCGGCGAACGTCGCGATTCCGGTTGTGGGCACACGCAACCCCAACACGCCGGATTGCGGCCCCGACTCGCTCTTCGACACCAACTTTCCGAAGCAGTGCCGCTTCGACAACTCGAAGTTCGACTCGCTGCAGCCCGAGCAGCAAAAGCTGAATTTCTACCTCACCGCAACGCGGGCTCTATCGGGCAACAATCAGCTGTACGGCGAGGCGAGCTACGCACAGACCAAGACGACCACCTTCGTTCAGCCTGTGCCGCTTTCGTATCAGAACCCGTTGCTGCCCGGGAATCCGTACATCGCGTATCTCGCCAACCTGCTGGCGACCCAGTATCCGACCTACAACAACCCGGCCGTGAAGCCGGGCGAGGGCGCGTTTCTCCTGCCGCCCACGAGTCCGTACTACCCGGCGGCCTTCGCAGCGGCCAACGGGCAGGCCGGGCAGCCGCTCAACCTGATCTATCGCGATTTCGCGAACGGCGATCGCGAGACGCTGGATACCGCCGATACCTATCGGGTGGTGGCCGGCATCAAGGGGAACGTCGCCGGTTGGGATTACGACGGCGCGGCGCTGTACAGCGAGATCAAGGTGCACGAAGACCTGGAGTCGGGCTATGCGCTGTACTCGAAGATCATGCCGCTGCTCGACACGGGCACGATCAACCCATTCGGACCGACGAGCGATCCGTCGGCTCTCGCCGCGGCCAAGGCCACGGAGTTCGTCGGCCAGGACTTCGCGAGCAAGACGAGTCTCACCAGCCTGGCCGGCACCGCCAGCCGGGAAATCATGCCCCTGCCGGCCGGCAAGCTGAGCGTCGCAGTGGGCGCCGAGCTTCGCCATGAGACATTCGAGTACGATCCGGCCACTGCAATCCAGACTGGTGATGTCACTGGAGAGGGCGGCAATCAGCTCCCCGAGAATGCGTCCCGGAACGTGGAGTCGGCGTTCGCCGAGGTGTACGGGGATTTGCTGACCGGGCTTTCCGCGGACGCAGCGGTGCGCTACGACAACTATCAGAACATCGGCAGCACCGTGAACCCGAAGGGGTCACTGCGCTGGCAGCCGGTGCAGTGGATCCTGTTCCGTGGCTCGGCCGGCAGCGGCTTCCGGGCCCCGTCGCTCACCGACCTGTATGCCGCGCAGGCGACCAGTGTCACCTCGAACGGCACTCGCGATCCGATCAAGTGCCCGGTGTTCAACCCCAACAATCCGGCGTGCAGCTTCCAGTTCAGCACCGTGACGGGCGGTAATCCCGGCCTGCAGCCGGAGAAGTCGCACACCTTCACCTTCGGCACCGCGATCCAGCCGACCCCGGATCTGCGCATCGATCTGGATTCCTTCTGGATCTTCCTCAGGAACGAAATCGTGGTGGGCGGCCTCAACTACGCGAACATCCTGCAGAACGCGCAGACCGCGGAGGAGTTCGCCGGCCTGATCACGCGCGATGCGAACGGTAACATCATCTCGATCAGCCAGACGAACGCCAACCTGTTCAAAACCGATCTCAGCGGCCTCGACATGGACGTGCGCTACGGGTTCGACGTGGGGCATGCGGGTCGCATCTCGCTGCTCGGTAACGGCACGTACTTCTTCAAGTATGTTACCCAGAACTTCGACGGCAGCTACACGTCACAGCTCGACCAGGGACTGGATACGATCGGTGGCGTGGTCTCGAGATTCCGCTACAACCTGACGGCCCTCTACGCGGTCAGTGACTGGGAAGTTTCGCTGACCCAGCACTACCAGAAGCGCTACACGGACGCGCTGTCCTCGATTACGCAGGTGCCTCGGTTCGTGTCCGCATACGATACGGCGGATGCGCAGGTGTCCTATACGGGGCTGAAGTCCTTCCGGTTCACCCTGGGAGCCAACAACGTATTCGACAAGGATCCTCCCTACGCCAACTATGCCGCCTCGGCCAACAACTTCGTTGGCGGATACGACCTGGCTTACGGTGATCCGCGCGGCCGGTTCGTGTACGCGAGCATCGGGTACACGCTGCACTGATACAGTCGCGGCCGCCCGCAACCCGCATCGCGCAGCCCGTAGATTGGCGGGCGCGCGAGGCAGGGGCGACGGCTTTTTTTACACGCTCGCCGGATCGAGGCTGCGTACCGTCGCCTCGATCCATGCCTGGACCTCCTCATTGATCTCGCGCACCTCGCGGCCCGCGGCCGCGATCGGCGGACCGATGACCACGCGCACGGTTCCGGGCTTCTTCATCAGTCCACGCCGCGGCCAGTAAAACCCGGCGTTGTGCGCAACCGGCACGAGGAGGCAGCCGGTCTGGCTCGCAAGCAGGGCGCCGGACACGCCGTAACGGCGCGTCTCGCCGGCCGGCATACGCGTGCCCTCGGGGAAGATCATGATCCAGTCGCCTTCTTCCAGGCGGTCCTTGCCCTGCTCGACGACCTGGGACACGGCGGAATGCCCGGCCTTGCGGTCGATCGCGATCGCGTGCATCTGGCGAACCCCAATGCCCACCATCGGTATCCACAGGAGCTCGCGCTTGAGCACCCACACCTGGCGCGGGAACACGACCATCATCGCCATGGTTTCCCAGGACGAGGAGTGCTTCCANNGTCCACTTCAGCACCCAGAGCACACTGGCTCCGTAGGCGCGGGCGAGCGGGAAACGACGCCGGAACGGAAGGCACGCACAGATGATCACGAACGGGATGGAATACAGAAACGTCCATGCGAACAGGAACCCGGTGAAGAAGAGCGAGCCCAGCCACTGCACCACCGGCCCGCGCCAGTGACGCTCACGCGCGGTGTGGGTCGGCGGGCTGCTCAACCGGGCAGTCGCGACAGGTCCGCGACCCCGGCGAAAAGCCCCTGCAGCTGGGCGAGGAGACCTAAGCGGTTGGCCCGCAGCAGCGGATCCTCATCCATCACCATGACCTGATCGAAGAACGCATCGACCGCCGGGCGCAGCTGCGCCAGCTGTCCTAAGGCCGCGGTGTACTCGCGCCGCTGTGTCGCCGCCGCCACCGAATCGCGCAGCCCACGCATGGAATCGTAGAGCCGCACTTCCGCCGCTTCGCGCAGCCGGCTGACGTCAACTTCGCGAGCCGTCTCGTCCGGCGCCTTGCGCAGGATGTTGGCGATTCTCTTATTCGCCGCGGTGAGGCTCAACGATTCCGGGAGCCCCATGAAGGTGCTGAGCGCCTTCAGGCGCGCGTCGAAATCCAGCGGCGATGCGGGACGGGCGGCGAGCACGGCATCAAACATCTCCGTGGTCACGGTGGCCATCCCTAAGGTCGGCGCGCTGCCTGCGCGCTCGAGGTAATAGGCGCGCAGACGCTCCATGAGGAAATTGTAGATCTCCTCTGATTGCTCTTGTAGTGAGACAGTGCCATCTGCTTTCGAAGCAATTGTCGCTGCAGGCGCGTTAATACGGATCCGTTCCATGTCGGCATGCACCGCGGCGAGCGCCTTGCCGATGGCACTCCTGAGATCCAGATCGAGCCCCTTTTCGATCAGGATGCGCTGCAATCCGAGCGCCGCGCGGCGCAGTCCGAACGGGTCCCTGGTCCCCGTGGGCTTGCCGCCGATCGCGAAAATTCCCGCCAGCGTGTCGAGCCTGTCGGCGAGCGCGACCGCAACTCCCGCGCGCGTCGCCGGCAGCTCATCGCCCGCTGCGCGTGGCAGGTAGTGCTCGCGGATGGCCGTGGCCACTTCGTGCGACTCGCCGTCCGCTTTCGCGTAGTACGAACCCATGATGCCCTGCAGCTCCGGGAACTCGCCCACCATGGCGGTGACGAGATCGCACTTGCTCAGCTGCGCCGCGCGCTGCGCCTCTTCGCCGGACCCGCCGGTGGCGGCAGCGATGTCGGCGGCGAGTTCGCGCACGCGCCGCGTCTTGTCGCCGAGTGAGCCAAGCTGCGTCTGGAAGGTGACGGCATCCAGTGCCGGCAGGCGCGCTGCGAGCGGCTGCCTGCGATCCTGCTCCAGGAAGAATGCCGCATCCGCCAGCCGCGGCCGCACGACCCGCTCATTGCCGGCGCGCACCTGGGCAGGATCCCGGCTCTCGATGTTGCTGACCGTGATGAACGCCGGCAGGAGCCGGCCGGCCGCATCCTCGATGGGGAAGTAGCGCTGGTGATCCTCGAGCGTCGAAATCAGCACTTCACGCGGCAGTGACAGGAAGCGCTGCTCGAAGGCTCCCGCGAGCACCACGGGCCATTCGACCAGCGCGGTCACTTCATCGAGCAGCGCCTCCCCGATCAGCGCCCGCCCGTTCAGGTTCGCCGCCGCCGCTATCACGTCGGCACGGATACGCTCGCGCCGCACCGCGAAGTCCGCCAGCACGTAGCCGCGCTCNNGTGTCCAGCAGCGTCGCCGGGATCACCTCTTTGCCGAACAGCATGACGACCCAGTGCACGGGACGCACGAACAGGGCCGTGCCGTCGCCCCAGTGCATGCGGCGCGGGATCGGCAGCTGGTCGAGGGCTGCTTTCACGAGCGCAGGCAGCAGCAGCGTCGCCGCCTGCCCGGGTTTGGTGCCCACGAAGAAGAGGAAGGAGCCCTTGCCTTCATCGAGGCGCTCGAGGGAGTCGACGCCCGTGCCGCAGCTTTCAGCAAAGGCGAGCGCGGCGCGCGTGGGCGTGCCGCTGGCATCGAAGGCCCCGCTCACCGGCGGTCCGCGCCGCTTCAGATGTTGCTCGGGCTGCGCGGCGGCGAGGCGCTTCACCAGTACCGCAAGCCGCCGTGGCGTTGCGAATCCGCAGATCTCCCCGTGGCTCAAGCCCGCCTTGTCCAGGCCCGCCCCGAGCGCGGCCACGAGGGCGTTCTGCAACGTGAGCAGCGCCTTGGGCGGCAGCTCCTCGGTGCCGATTTCAACCAGGAAATCATGATGCGCGAGGCTCATGTGCGCTCTGGGGCGGAAGCGACGGCGTGCGCCGGGGTCGTGCCGGGCGCCGCGGCGAGCAGCGCACCTTGTGCCTTCAGCAGCGGAAAACCGAGCGCCTCGCGGCTCTCGAGGTAGGCCTTCGCCACGGCACTCGCGAGCGCGCGCACTCTGAGGATGTAACGCTGACGCTCGGTCACGGATATCGCGAGCCGCGCGTCGAGCAGATTGAAGGTGTGCGAGGCCTTGAGCACCTGCTCGTAAGCGGGTAGTGCCAGCTTCGCCGTCAGCAGCGTCTGGCAGGCGCGCTCGTAATCCTCGAAATGCCTGAGCAGTGTGGGTACGTCGGCGTGTTCGAAGTTGTAGGCGCTTTGCTCGACCTCGTTCTGGTGGAAGACGTCGCCGTAGGTGACGCGCCCCGATGGGCCCTCGCTCCACACGATGTCGTAAATGCTCTCGACACCCTGCAGATACATCGCGAGCCGCTCGAGCCCGTAGGTGATCTCTCCGGTCACCGGGCGGCAGTCGAGTCCGCCAACCTGCTGGAAGTAAGTGAACTGCGTGACTTCCATGCCGTTCAGCCACACCTCCCACCCGAGGCCCCAGGCGCCAAGCGTGGGCGACTCCCAGTTGTCCTCGACGAAGCGCACGTCGTGTACCAGCGGATCAAGGCCCAGAGCCGCGAGGCTGCCCAGATACAAATCCAGGATCGGCAGCGGCGAGGGTTTGATCACCACCTGGTACTGGTAGTAGTGCTGCAGGCGAAACGGGTTGTCGCCGTAACGCCCGTCGGTTGGCCGGCGCGAGGGCTGCACGTAGGCGGCGCGCCAGGGCTCGGGCCCCACCGCGCGCAGAAACGTCGCGGTGTGAAAAGTACCCGCGCCGACTTCCATATCGTAGGGCTGCAGGATCACGCAGCCCTGGTCAGACCAGTAGCGCTGCAGCGCGAAGATCAGTTCCTGGAAGGTGCGCGGCGGGCGGCCGATTTTCATGGCGCGCGAGTATACGGTGCGAGCACGCGCCGGCCCGCGGCGGCAGGGTGCAGGGCCAATGGCAGGCTTGAGGCTCGCGGGAGCAGCCGTGACGTCCTGATTGCACCAGCAGCGCGCATCGGACGCGTCCGATCAGGCTGCGGACGCTCGTGGCAGTGTATCTTGCACACAAGTGGTGCAATAATCGGCGCCTCGCGCATCATTATAGTGCAAACAGGATGCACCATGTCCCCTAACTCCTTGATTTGGCGCACGCGTGAGTCTGGCACAGCCCCTGCACTAGAGAACCCATTCCCGCCGCGTGTGCTGGCGAGATTACCCCCTTTTCCGGAGGCCATATGACCCCCAGTGATGTCCTGAAACTCATAAAAGAAAAACAGGTGAAGTTCGCGGACCTGCGCTTTACCGACACGCGCGGCAAGGAGCAGCACGTGACCATCCCGGGGCAGCTCGTGGACGAGGATCTGTTCCGCGACGGCAAGATGTTCGACGGCTCCTCGATCGCCGGCTGGAAGGGCATCAACGAGTCGGACATGATCCTCATGCCCGAAGCCGGCACGGCGATACTCGATCCGTTCTTCGAGTCCACCACGGTCAACATCCGTTGCGATGTGATCGAGCCGACGACCATGCAGGGCTATGAGCGTGATCCGCGCTCGCTCGCCAAGCGCGCGGAGGGGTACCTGAAGTCCACCGGCATCGCCGACGGCGCGCTCTTCGGCCCCGAGAACGAGTTTTTCATTTTCGACAGCGTGCGCTTCGGCAACGAAATGCGCGGTTCGTTCTATTCCATCGACTCGGTGCAGGGCGCGTGGAATTCACCGACCGAATATCAGGACGGCAACAAGGGGCATCGCCCCGGCATCAAGGGCGGTTACTTCCCGGTGCCGCCGGTGGATGCGTTCCAGGACATCCGCTCGGCGATGTGTCTGGCCTGCGAGGAAATGGGACTCAAGGTCGAGGTGCATCATCACGAAGTCGCCACCGCCGGCCAGTCCGAAATCGGCATTGGCGCCGGCGGCCTCGTCACCAAGGCCGACCAGGTGCAGATCCTCAAATACGCGGTGCATAACGTTGCGCATGGCTACGGCAAGACCGCGACCTTCATGCCCAAGCCCCTGGTGGGCGACAACGGCAGCGGCATGCANNATCAAGCACGCCAAGGCGCTCAACGCCTTCACCAACCCCGGTACTAACAGCTATAAGCGCCTGGTACCGGGCTTCGAGGCACCCGTCATGCTGGCCTACTCCGCGCGCAACCGCTCCGCGTCGATCCGTATTCCTTGGGTGTCGAACCCGAAGGCGCGCCGCATCGAAGTGCGCTTCCCGGATTCGTGCGCGAACCCGTATTTTGCCTTTGCCGCGATGATGCTGGCGGGCCTCGACGGCATCCAGAACAAGATCCACCCCGGGGACCCGGCGGACAAGGATCTCTACGACCTCGAGCCCGAGGAAGCCAGGCACATCCCGACGGTGTGTCATTCCCTGGACATGGCGCTCGAGTGCCTCGACAAGGATCGCGAGTTCCTGACGCGTGGCGGGGTGTTCACCAACGATGTCATCGACGCCTACATGAATCTGAAGCTCCAGGAGGTGACGAAGTTCCGGATGTCGACACACCCGGTGGAGCTGGAGCTCTACTACAGCTGCTGAAGCGCGTAATGAGGCGACCGGACTTAAAGCCGCTACCCGTGCACGAGACGCAGGCCTCGCGCGGCGCTATGCTGAGGTCTCATGCGCTGGAAGCTTTTTACCTTAATGCTGCTCGTCGGCCCAATGGCGCTCGCCGGCCCGATCTACAAGTGGGTCGACGAGAACGGCGTGATCCACTACAGCGATCAGCCGCACGAGAACGCGCAGAAAATACATCTCGGCGCGCCACAGACCTACAAGCCGACCCAGTACCCGGAGCCCGCCGCCGCTGCCACCGCGGCACCTGCGGCCTCCTACAGGTGCGCGATCACCTCGCCCACGGACCAACAGAGCTTTCCCAACGCCGATACGGTTGGCGTGAGTGCGCAGGTGGATCCGTCGCCGAGCGCGGACTACCAGATCTTTGTGTTGCTCGATGGCCGGGTGGTCCCGGGTCAGCCCACCGACAGCCTGCAGTTCACGTTCGGCGTGGAGCGCGGCGAGCACAACGTGGCGGTGGTGCTTCGCGATGCCGCCGGCAAGGTGGCATGTCAATCGGCCGGCGTGACGTTCTTCGTTCGCCAATCCTCGGTACTGGGTACCGCCAACCCGAACAATCCCGGCAACCAGCCCGTGATCCCGACGCCGCGACCCCACTAGCAGGACTTCATGGGCGGCCAGGCCATGGCCGCTGAGTACGCCGGCCCCTCGGCGCTCGCACACTTCGATCCCGCCGATCTCCTCGACGCGCTGTCCACCGGCATCATCATGCTGGACGCGCAGCTGTGCCCGGTGTACGCCAATGTCGCCGCCCAGGACCTGCTCGCCTTCAGTATCAAGGCGGCGCGTGGCCGGCCGTTTGCCGAGTTCCTGCACGACAGCAACGGACTGAGCCGGATTCTCAGGCGCGCGCTGGAAAGCGGCGAGGGCATCGCCGACCGGGAACTGGCGGTGCGCCCGGCCGGCGCGCGCGAAGCACGCACGCTCGATGTGACCATCACGCCGCTCGCCGGACTCACCGGCACGCACCTGTTGCTGGAACTCGCCGACACCACCCAGCGTCAGCGCATTTCGCGCGAGAACGACCTGCTGGCGCGCCTGGATGGCAGCCGTCTCATGGTGCGCCAGCTCGCCCACGAGATTAAAAATCCGCTCGGCGGGCTGCGCGGCGCCGCACAGCTGCTGGAGCGCGAGCTGCCGACCCCGTCCCTGAAGGAATACACGCGGGTGATCATCGGTGAGGCGGACCGCCTCGCGGCGCTCGTGGACTCCATGTCCGGTCCCAGCCAGGCGCCCATCAAGAGCGTGCTCAACATCCACGAGATCTGTGAGCATGTCTATCACCTGCTGCGCGCCGAGGCTCCAGGAGGCGTGAGCATCGAGCGCGACTACGATCCGAGCCTGCCGGATGCGNNCTGCGCACGCGGGCGCGCTCGCACGTCAGCATCGGCTCCGCATCGCACCGCCTGGTCGCCGGGGTCGAGGTCGAGGATTCCGGTCCGGGCGTGCCGGCACAGCTGCGCTCGTGCATTTTCTATCCGCTGGTCACCGGGCGCGCGCAGGGCACGGGACTTGGGCTCGCGGTTGCGCAGGAGCTGGTCACCCGCAACGGCGGCATTATCGAATTCGAGAGTGAAGTGGGGCGCACCGTGTTCACGCTGCTGCTGCCGCTCGGAGAACACACATGAGTGGCGCGGCACTGAATGTCTGGCTGGTCGACGACGACGCTTCCATCCGCTGGGTGCTGGAGCGGGCGCTGCGCAACGACGGCATGACGGCGCGTGTCTTCGAAGCCGCGGAGCCGGCGCTCGATGCGCTGCGGCGCGAAGCCCCCGACGTGCTCATCACCGATATCCGCATGCCGGGAGCCTCGGGACTGGATCTGCTGCGCCGGATCCGCGATCAGCGCCCGGCGCTGCCGGTGATTGTCATGACCGCGCACTCGGACCTGGGGAGCGCGGTGTCCGCGTACGAGGGCGGCGCGTTTGAATATCTGCCGAAACCTTTCGACATCGATCAGGCGGTCGCACTGGTGCGGCGTGCGGCGAGCGCCGGCCTGCCCGGCAGCGCTGAGGGCGGGGGCGCGCGCATCCCGGAGCTTCTCGGTCGGGCGCCGGCCATGCAGCAGGTGTTTCGCGCTATCGGACGGCTGGCGCGCTCGAGCGTAACGGTGCTGATCACCGGTGAGTCCGGGACCGGCAAGGAGCTGGTGGCGCGCGCGCTGCACGAACACAGCCCGCGCGCGGGCAAGCCGTTCATCGCCCTCAACACCTCGGCGATCCCCACCGACCTCCTGGAGTCCGAACTCTTCGGCCACGAGCGCGGCGCCTTCACCGGCGCCGACACGCAGCGCCGCGGGCGCTTCGAACAGGCCGACGGCGGCACCCTGTTTCTCGATGAGATCGGCGACATGNNGACGTGCGCGTGATCGCCGCCACGCACCAGGATCTCGAGGAGCGCCTGACACGCGGCCTCTTCCGTGAAGACCTTTATCACCGGCTGAACGTGATCCGCGTCGAGCTGCCGCCGCTGCGCGCGCGCGGCGAGGACATTCCGGACCTGCTTCACCACTACCTGCAGGTGGCGGCGCGCGAGCTCGGCGTAGAGCCCAAGGGGCTCGCCGCCGATGCGCTGGCACGCCTGGCGGTGCACACCTGGCCCGGTAATGTGCGCGAGCTCGTCAACCTGTGCCGCCGGTTGTCGGTGCTGGCGCCGGGCAGCGAAGTGCACGTCGCCGACCTGCCGCCGCAGATCGCCGCCGCGGGCAGCGCTCCCGCGCAGGCTGACTGGATGACGCACCTCAACGGCTGGGCCGAAGGGCAGCTCACCGCCGGCGGTGCACCGCTCCTGGATGCGGCGCTGCCGCAGTTCGAGCGCGTGTTGATCCGCGCCGCGCTCAAGCGTACCCAGGGACACCGCCAGGAAGCCGCGAAGCTTCTGGGCTGGGGCCGCAATACCCTGACGCGCAAGCTCAGGGAACTGGGCATGAACGGTGATGCGGAGCCGCAGAGCCCAGCGGACGCATAGTCCTCGTCCAGGCAAGTAAGGTAAGGTTCGCGCCCATGCCGGGTGCAGCGGAAGTCTGGCGCAGCGTTTTTCTGGGCAACCCGCTCGGCGCGTGGGCGTTCGCGCTCGCGACCTTCCTCATCACCTTTACGGTATTGCCGCTGGTGCAGCGCTTCATCAGCGCGCGGCGCGCGCGCGTAAGCCCCCGGGGCCCCTCGCAGCCGCACTACGCCATTGATCTCGCGGGCCTGCTGGTCGAGCGCACCAACCGGCTGTTCATATGGGCGGTGGCGGTGTGGCTCGGTTCGCGTTACCTGACATTTCCGCCACGGCTGGAGCGTTGGCTGACCATCGCGCTGGCGCTGCTGTTCTGGATGCAGGCGGCGATGTGGGGCATGGCGGCGGTGCGCTACGCCATCGACGCGCGGCGGCGGCGTGCCGGCGGCACGGACGCGGTGCTCGCAAGTTCGCTGGAAGTGATCCTGTTCGTCGCCGCGATAGTGATCTGGTCGATCGCGCTGCTGCTGGCGCTCGACAATCTCGGCATAGAGATCCGGCCGCTGCTGGCGGGGTTGGGAATCGGCGGCATCGCGCTCGCGCTCGCAGTGCAGACCCTGCTCTCGGACCTGCTCGCCTCGATCTCCATCTCCCTCGACCGGCCTTTCGGGCTCGGCGACTCCCTCGGCATAGACGACTACCAGGGCACCGTCGAGTACATCGGCGTGAAGAGCACGCGGCTGCGCAGCGTGTCCGGCGAGCAGATCATCTTCGCCAACGGCGACATCGTGAAGGCGCGGGTGCGCAACTTCGGACGCATGCGCGAGCGGCGCGCCCTGTTTCGCCTGGGCGTGGACTACGGCACGCCGGTGCCGGCACTGGTGGCCATCCCGCGCGCGGTGCAGGAGATCATCGAGGCCATGCCCGACACGCGCTTCGAGCGCTGTCACCTGCTGAGCTGGGATACGGCACTGCAGTTCGAGATCGTCTATTTCATGACGCGGCCGGACTATTCCGCCTACATCGACACCCAGCAGCGCATCAACCTGCGCATCCTCGAGCGCCTGCGCGCCCTGGACGTGAATCTCGCCGCCGCCATGCCGAGGACGGTGCAGCTGCAGAACCCGCCGCCCGCACCGGAGGGACCGGGCGGGCAGCAAAGGCTGCTGTAGCGCGCCGCTAGCCGAGTATCAGCCGGAGATGGCGCAGTCCTGCATCCGCTCGCCGGTGCGCAGCGTGCCGACGAGCTGCGTCACGTCGGTCAGTCCATTGTTGCCAAGGTACTCGCTGATGCCTTCATTGATGGTCTTGCACACCAGCGGGTCGTAGAACAAGGCGGTGCCGATGCCGATCG
>PLEC01000121.1 GCA_003136935.1 Gammaproteobacteria bacterium | reverse complement strand
CCGATGAAACAGTCATCCTCGATTATAGTGGGGCTCGCCTGCAGCGGTTCGAGCACGCCGCCGATTCCAACACCGCCCGACAGGTGTACGTTACGACCGATCTGCGCGCACGAGCCCACGGTCGCCCAGGTATCGACCATGGTGCCGGCGCCCACGTAAGCACCGATGTTCACGTAGCTCGGCATGAGCACCACGTTGGGGGCGATGTAGGCGCCGCGGCGCACGAGCGCATGCGGCACGATGCGCGCACCGCCCGCGCGCAGCGCGCCCTCCGTGGCGCCGGCGTACTTCAAGGGCACCTTGTCGAAGAAGCGGGTGTAGCCGGCCTCCATGGCCACGTTGTCGCGAACGCGAAAAGACAGCAGCACCGCTTTTTTCAGCCATTCGTTGACAACCCAGCGGCCGTCAAGGGGCTCCGCGACCCGTGCGCGTCCGCTGTCGAGCAGTTCCAGGCACTCCTCGAGGGCTGCGGCCAGCTGCGCCGGCAGATTCTGCGGATTGAGTTCGGCGCGCCGCTCGAATGCGGCATCGATGGTGGCCTTGAGGCGCTCGGTAGTACTCATATTTATGTCTGCAGTGCGTCGGCGCCGGTCTTGCGCAGCGCGGCCTGGCGTTGATCGAGCACCTGCACCAGCCGGCCACGCAGGCGCTCGGCGGCCGGCTGGCTCAAGGGCCGGTTGTCCAGATCGGTGAGGTAGAACACGTCCTCGGCGCGCTCGCCGACCGTCATGATCTTGGCAGCGTGCAGCTCGACGTGCTCTTCCATCAGCACCTTACCCACCTCGCACAGCAGCCCCGGCCGGTCGCCGGAGGTCAGTTCCAGCACCGAGCGCCGATTGCGCTCGTCCACGCTGAGCGAGATCTGGGTCGGTGTGTTGAACATGCGCGCCTGCCGGGGCGCGCGTCGCGACACCACCAGCGGCGCATCGGCCGGACCCTGCAGCGAGCGCCACAGCGCCGCCTCGATCTCTTCCTGACGGTCGACGTCGGTGATCGGCGCGCCGTCGTCCTCCAGCAGGTGGTACAGGTCGAGGCTGAAGCCGTCGCCGGTCGGGGTGATGCGCGCATCCACAATGTTGAGCCCCAGTTGGTCGAGCGCCGCGGTGGTGCGCGCGAATCCATGGCGGCGCGGGCGCGCGTAGATCAGCGCCGCCGTGGTGCCGCGCAGGCTGCGCGGATCGAGCGCCACCAGGGGATCGTCGGAATCCACCTCACGCTCGGCCAGCAGGTGTGTGTGCCAGGCAATCTCTTCCGGGGAATGCTGCAGGAAGTAGCCGTCCGAGAAGCGCGACCACACCAGCGCGAGCTGCGGCTCGCTGACGCTGCGCTCGACGAGCAGGCGCCGCGCGCCGTCCTGGGTTTCACGCACCAGGTGCTCCGGGTCGATCGGGCTCTCAAGCCCGCGGCGCAGCGCCCGCTTTACCCGCTGGTAGAAGTCGCGGAACAGCGATGCCTTCCAGGAGTTCCACAGCCTGGGATTGGTGCCGCGCACGTCAGCACAGGTCAGCACGTACAGGTAGTCGAGGTGCGCTTCGTCGCCGACCCGGCGCGCGAAGGTGTTGATGACCTCCGGATCGCCGATGTCCTGCTTCTGCGAGGTAATCGACAGCAGCAGGTGGTTGCGCACCAGCCACGCAACCAGACGCGCATCGTACGGCGACAGCCCCTGCTCCAGACAGAACGCCTCGGCATCCACCGCGCCAAGTTCGGAGTGATCGCCGCCGCGCCCTTTGGCGATGTCGTGAAAAAGTGCGGCCAGGTAGACGATCTCGCTGCGCGGCAGCTGCTGCATGACGCGCGAGGCCTCCGGCAGCTCATGGTCGTAGCGCGGGATGGCGAAGCGCCGCAGGTTGCTCACCACGAACAGCGTGTGCGCATCCACCGTGTAGGCGTGGAACAGGTCGTATTGCATGCGCCCGACGATGCGGCCGAAGGCGGGGATGTAGCGCCCGAGCACCCCGTAGGTGTTCATGCGCCGCAGTTCGTGGGTGACTCCCACCGGCGAGCGCAGGATCTCCAGGAACAGGCGATGGTGGCGCGGGTTCTGGCGGAACTCCTCGTCGATCAGCCACAGGTTGCGGGTAACGGCGCGCATGGTCGGGGCGCGCACGCCGCGGATTTCCGGGTTCTGTTGCAGCAGCGCGAACAGTTCCAGCAGCGCCGACGGGTTGCGGGCGAAGACCTCATCGTTCAGCGCCTCGAGCGAACCGTTGCGCACCTGGAAGCGCGCATTCAGTGGCCGCGGCGGCTCGCTCGCGGAGAGGATCGCTTCGCGGAACAACTGCAGCAGCAGCTCATTCAGCAGGCTCACGTCCATGACGGTGCGGTAGTAGCGCTGCATGAACTGCTCGACCGCGAGGGTGTAGGAGGCGTCCTCGTAGCCGAAGCTCTTCGCGAGGCGGATCTGGTGATCGAACAGCAGCCGGTCCTCGCGCCGCCCGGTGAGCACGTGCAGTCCGAAGCGCACCTTCCACAGGAAGGCCTGCGCCTGCTTGAGACGCCGCAGTTCCGCGCCCGTCAGAAATCCATGGGTTGCGAGGCTCTCGAGGGTTTGGGCACCAAAGTGCCGTTTCGCGACCCAGGCGATGGTCTGGATATCGCGCAGGCCCCCGGGGCCGGTCTTGACGTTCGGCTCCAGGTTGTAGGCGGTGTCGTTGGCCTTCAAATGCCGCTCGGCCTGCTCGCGCACCTTGGCGTCGAAGAAGCGGCGCACCGGCCAGAGCCGCTCGGGCGTGAGCGCCGCGTGCATCTGGGCGTACAGGGTGGCATCCCCTGCCAGCAGCCGCGCCTCGAGCAGCGTCGTCATGACACCGGCATCGGCGGCACTCTCCGCGGCGCATTCCGCCACGGTGCGCACGCTGTGCCCGACCTCAAGTCCGATATCCCACAGGAATGCGATCAGCCGCTCGGCGGCAGCGCGCCCCGCTTCGTCCGCGGGTCCCGGCGCGAGCAGCAGGAGGTCGACGTCCGAGCAGGGGTGAAGCTCGCCGCGCCCGTAGCCGCCGACTGCGACCAGCGCCCAGGTGCGCGGCGGACTGTGCAGGCTCCACGCCTGGCGCAGCGTCGTATCTATGAGCGCGGCGCGCGCATGCACCAGATCCTCAACCGGCTCGTCGGCGAGAAAGCGTGCTTTGAGCTCCTCGTGTGCGCTCTTGAGCAGCTCACGCCACGGCGCGCTCTCGCGCGCGGCGGCGAGCTGCGCCGGCAGGCGGGCCAGCAGCGGCCACGGGCTTGCGGGAGATAGCGCGGGTAGTGCTGGCCCGGGCTCGTCCACTACTGCGGCGGCCCGGCCGCGGGGAGGGTCAGGACGTCCACACCGGTGTCCGTGACCAGCACCGTATGCTCCCACTGCGCCGACAACGAGTGATCCTTGGTGATGACGGTCCAGCCGTCCGGGAGCAGCCGCACGTGGCGCTTACCCGCGTTCACCATCGGTTCGATGGTGAAGGTCATGCCGGCCTGCAGCTCAAAGCCGGTTCCCGGCTCGCCGTAATGCAGTACCTGCGGGTCCTCGTGGTACACGCGTCCGATGCCGTGGCCGCAGTACTCGCGCACGACGCTGAATCCGCGCGCCTCGACGAAGCTCTGGATGGCGTGCCCGATGTCGCCCAAGCGCGTGCCCGGGCGCACGCTGCCGATGCCACGCCACATGGCCTCAAAGCAGGTCTCGGCGAGCCGTTGAGCGTGCGGTGGAGCCTTGCCGACGAAATACATGCGGCTGGTGTCGCCGTGAAAGCCGTCGCGGATCACGGTCACATCGATATTCACAATGTCGCCCACTTTCAGGCGCTTGTCGTTCGGGATGCCGTGGCAGACCACGTGGTTCACCGAAGTGCAGATGGTCTTGGGGAAACCGCGGTAGTTGAGATTCGCCGGGACCGAATGCTGCACTTTGACGATATGGTCGTGGCACAGCTGGTCGAGTTCGCCGGTCGTGACCCCCGGCACCACGTAGGCACCGATCATGTCGAGCACCTCGGCCGCGAGACGTCCGGCGATGCGCATTTTTTGCTGTTCTTCCGGGGTCTTGATAGTGACGTTCATAGGGCGGGAGATGGGGTTGCAGGGCGGGGTGCGCAAGGGACTCGAAGGCCAAGCGTAAGGCGTTGTTCCGACGAGGGCTTCATGGTATAAAGCGCGGCCTTTTTTGGCAACGCAACCCACACGCGCATCNNTTTTTCATGGCCGGCGTGTCCATGCGACAGATGCTGGAAGCGGGAGTCCATTTCGGACACCAGACCCGCTTCTGGAACCCCAAGATGGCTCCGTTCATCTTCGGTGAGCGGAATCGGATCCACATTATCAATCTCGAGAAGACGCAGCCGATGTATGCGGAAGCTGCGCACTTCATCAAGGGCGTGATCGGCGACGGCGGCACGGTGCTGTTCGTTGGCACCAAACGCTCGGCGCGCGAGTCGGTGCAGAAGGAAGCGCAACGCGCGTCCCAGCCGTTCGTGAACCAGCGCTGGCTCGGCGGCATGCTCACCAACTTCAAGACCATCCGCCAGTCCATCAAGCGGCTCGCGGAAATCACCGAGCTTGCCGCTTCCGGCGCGCTGGANNAAGCGCGGCAAGAAGGAAGCGACGCAGCTGCGGCGCGAAATGGACAAGCTCGAGAGAAGCCTGGGCGGCATCAAGCACATGGAGTCGCTCCCCGATGCGCTGTTCGTGATCGACGTCGGTCACGAGAACATCGCGATCCACGAGGCGAAGAAGCTCGGCATCCCGGTGGTAGCGATCGTCGACACCAATTGCTCACCCGATGGCATCGACTACGTGATCCCGGGCAACGATGACGCCATGCGCGCCATCCACCTGTACGCGGCGGGCATCGCCGATGCGGTACTCGAGGGCAAGGAGTCCGTGCCGCAAGTGGCGGTCGGCGAGGATGAGTTCGTTGAGCTCGACGAGGCCGGCAACCC
This sequence comes from Gammaproteobacteria bacterium, assembly GCA_003136935.1. Taxonomy (GTDB): domain Bacteria; phylum Pseudomonadota; class Gammaproteobacteria; order Steroidobacterales; family Steroidobacteraceae; genus 13-2-20CM-66-19. The sequence goes on along the minus strand of PLEC01000121.1, from coordinate 24,617 downwards.
GCGCAAGAAGGCTGCCCGCGGCCGGCAGCGTCCGCAGGCGACGGTGCGCAAGAAAGCGGCGCCAGCGCGCCGCCGCCCCGCCGCCGCCGTGCAGTCGCCGGCGCAGGCACCGGCACCCGGGCAGGAAGCGACAGCCGGGCAGCTGCCCGAGCAGGCGGCCGAGCCACTCGTCGAGGACGAGGATCTGGACGCCGAGGACAGCGCCGAGGCCCTGGTTCCCGCCGGCAGCGTACCGACGCCGCCCGCTGTGGTGCGCCGGCCGGCCGAAGGTGCGGGCCGTCGCAGAGGACGCGGCGGGGAGTCATGAACATCACGGCAGACGCAGTCAAACAGCTCCGCGAGCGCACCGGTGCCGGCATGATGGAGTGCAAGAAGGCGCTGGTCGAAACCAAGGGTGACCTGGATGCGGCCGCGGATCTCATGCGCCGCCAGGGACTCGCCAAGGCCGACAAGAAGGCGACCCGCGTCGCCGCCGAGGGCGTGGTGGTGGTCGCCAGGTCCGCGGATGCGCACGCCGCCGCGATGGTGGAGGTCAACTGCGAAACGGACTTTGTTGCCCGCGAGCAGGACTTCCGCGCGTTCGCGCAGGCCGTGGCGCAGTGCGCGCTGACGGTGAAGCCGGCAACGCTGGCGGCGCTCGGCGAGATGATGCTGCCGGACGGTGAGCGCATCGAGGAGCGGCGTCGGACGCTGGTGGCGAAAATCGGCGAGAACATCAGCGTGCGCCGCCTTGCCGCGTTGTCCTCGCCGGAGCATCTGGGCGCCTACGTGCACGGCACGCGCATCGGTGCGCTGGTCGCGGTCAGGGGCGGTCCGGCGACGCTCGCGTATGACCTGGCGATGCACGTGGCGGCGAGCAATCCGCGCTACCTGTCGCAGGCGCAGGTGCCCGCGGACGTGGTGGCGAAGGAGCGCGAGATCCTGACGCAGCAGGCGCAGGGCGAGGGCAAGAAGCCTGAGATCGTCGCGAAGATGGTCGAGGGGCGGCTGCGCAAGGCGTTGAGCGAGCTCACCTTAAGTGGCCAGCCGTTCGTGAAGGATCCGGACGTCACCATCGAGAAGCTGCTGAAGGACGCCAGGGCCGAAGTCCTGGCTTTCGAGCGCTTCGAGGTTGGCGCCGGCATCGAGAAGAAACCGGACGATTTCGTCGCTGAGGTCATGGCGCAAGTGAAGAACGCGACTCCCGCGGTCAGGCACTGACCGCGGCGGCCTGAGGGTGTCAAGGACCAAACCCCGCCGCGCGCGGGGTTTTTTCCATCGGAAGTCTTGGGGGAATGAGATGACGCAAGCCAAGGCGCACTACGCGCGGATCCTCGTGAAGCTCTCCGGCGAGGCCCTGATGGGCGGCGGGGACTACGGCATTGATCCGGTGGTGATCAAGCGCATTGCCGGGGAGTTGCAGGACATCGTGCACATGGGCGTGCAGGTCGCGACCGTCATCGGCGGCGGCAACATCTTCCGCGGGGCGGGGCTGGCGCGCGCCGGCATGGATCGCGTGGCGGCCGATCACATGGGCATGCTCGCCACGGTGATGAACGCGCTCGCCATGCAGGACGCGCTCGAAGGCCTGGGGAGCCCCACGCGTGTCATGTCGGCGATCCGTATCAACGAGGTCTGCGAGGACTACATTCGCCGCCGCGCCATGCGTCATCTGGAAAAAGGACGGGTCGTCATCTTCGCCGCCGGCACTGGCAATCCTTTCTTTACCACCGACACGGCCGCGGCGCTGCGCGCCATCGAGATCGGCGCCGACGTGCTCCTGAAGGCCACCAAGGTGAACGGCGTGTACTCGGACGATCCGGTGCGCAACCCCGCCGCGGTGCGCTTCACACACCTGTCCTTTGACAGGGTGCTCACCGACAAGCTTAACGTCATGGATGCCACCGCCATCGTCATGTGCCGCGACAACCACTTGCCATTGCGGGTCTTCAATCTCAACAATTCCGGGGATCTGACCCGTCTCGTGCGTGGCGAGGACGTGGGTACGGCAGTTACGTTTGAGTGAGCCGCGCACGCGGCCAGGAGTTGCACCATGCTCGAAGACCTGAAAAAAGACGCTGCTACGCGCATGGCCAAGTGCGTACAGACATTCCAGTCGGATCTGAAGAAGCTGCGCACCGGGCGTGCGCACCCGAGCCTGGTCGAGCATCTGAAGGTCGACTACTACGGCTCGGAAGTGCCGTTGCAGCAGGTGGCCAGCATCGCCGTCGAAGACGGGCGCACGCTGGTGATCTCGCCGTGGGAAAAGAGCGTCGTGCAGGCGATCGAGAAGGCGATCTTCAAGTCGGACCTCGGGCTTACGCCCATGACGGCTGGCACGGTGATCAGGATTCCCATGCCGCCGCTCACCGAGGAGCGCCGCCGCGAGATTACCAAGATGCTGCGGCACGACGCCGAGAATGCGCGCGTCGCGGTGCGCAACGTGCGCCGGGATGTCATGAACGACATCAAGGAAATGCTCAAGGAGAAGCTGGTCTCGCAGGACGACGAGCGGCGCGCCGAAGGCGAGGTGCAGAAGCTCACCGACAAGCACGTCGCCGATATCGAGACGCTGCTCGCCGCCAAGGAGAAGGAGGTCATGCAGGTCTGATGCCGGTCGCCGCTTCCAACCCGCTTCCGCGACACGTCGCGATCACCATGGACGGCAACGGCCGCTGGGCGAAGACGCGCGGACTTACCCGCATCGCCGGACACAAGGCCGGACTTGCACCCGTGCGCATGTGCATCAGCGAATGCGGCAGCCGTGGCATCGGCGCGCTGACGCTGTTTGCGTTCTCGAGCGAAAACTGGGGGCGGCCCGCCGAGGAGGTCGGGAGCCTCATGAGCCTGTTCGTCGAATCGCTCGAGCGCGAGCTGGCCGAGCTGCACGCGAAGAACGTGCGCATGCGTTTCATCGGCGAGCGCAGAAATCTCCCCGTGCGCCTGCAGGCGCGAATTGCTGCCGCCGAGGAGCGCACTGCGGACAACTCCGGGCTGCAGCTCCAGGTCGCCGTGAGTTATGGTGGACGCTGGGATATTATCCAGGCAGCTCAAAGTCTTGCGAGAGAGTGTTCCAGTGGAGCATTGCGCCCCGAAGAGATCACGGAGGAGCGCTTCGCCGGGGCGCTCGCACTCGCGCACGTTCCGGATGCGGACCTGGTGATCCGCACCGGCGGCGAACAGCGCATCAGCAACTTCCTCCTGTGGAACCTCGCCTACGCGGAGCTCTACTTCACGGCGAAGCTGTGGCCGGACTTTGCGATGGCGGACTTTGAGGACGCGCTCACCTTCTTTGCCAACCGCGAGCGGCGCTTTGGTCAGACCTCCGCGCAACGCTCCGCGGCCTCTGGCCACGCATCGTGACCGCGGGNNCGGTCGTCACGCTGCTGGTGCTGGCCGGCGCGTGGGAGTGGTCGGCGTTTCTGCTGCTGAGCGCGCAGCCGGCTCTGCGCGCCGCCTATGTGCTGCTGATCGCGGTGCTGCTGTATGCGGCCTGGGGGTTTTCGGCGAGCGTGCAGGGGCGCGACCTGCTGCTCGCGGTCGCGGTGCTGTGGTGGCTCGCGGCGCTCTTGTGGATCTCGCTCGCGCCCCAGCGGGTCACGCCGTGGGCGGCCGCTGCCGCGGGCGTGCTGTCGCTGGTCCCCTCGTGGCTCGCGCTGGTGCGGCTGCGGCTGGTGTTTCCCCACGGGGCGCAGTGGATGCTGTTCGTGCTGCTGCTGGTGTGGGTTGCGGACATCGGCGCGTTTTTCTGCGGACGGCGCTTCGGCCGCATCCGCCTGGCTCCGGAGGTGTCGCCGGGGAAAACCTGGGAGGGAGTGCTGGGAGGCACCGCGGTGAGTGCGCTGGTGGCCGTTGCCGGCAGCGTGTGGTTCCGCGTGCCGCTGGTGGTGTTCCTGCCGTTGTGTCTGGCCGCGGTGGGCTTCTCAATCGTCGGTGATCTCACGGAGAGCCTGCTGAAGCGTTTCGCCGGCATCAAGGACAGCGGCAGTGTATTTCCAGGACACGGCGGCGTGATGGATCGGATCGACAGTCTGACCGGGGCGGCGCCCGTGCTGCTCCTGGGACTTACGCTCATGGGAGTCATCGCGTGAACACGCCGGTGGCGCAAATCGGCGTTGCGGTGCTCGGCTCCACCGGCTCGGTGGGCGAGAGCACCCTTGATGTCGTGGCGCGCCATCCGCAGCGTTTTCGCCTGGTGGCGATCGCGGCCAACACCAACGCTGCGAAGCTGGCGCGGCAGATCCTCACCTTGCGCCCGGCCTATGCGGCGCTCGCGGACCCGGCGGCGTTGCCGCAGCTGCGCGAGCTGCTTGGCGGTGCGGCAAGCGGTACGCGCCTGCTCGCCGGACCCGGTGCGCTCGAGGAACTGGCGTGCCTGGGCGAGGTGCAATGCGTCATGGCGGCGATCGTCGGCGCCGCCGGTCTTGCCTCGACGCTCGCGGCGGCATCCGCTGGCAAGCGCCTGCTGCTCGCCAACAAGGAGTCGCTGGTCATGGCGGGCCCGTTGCTGATGGCCGCGGTGCAACGCTCGGGGGCGACGCTGCTGCCCATTGATAGCGAACACAACGCCATCTTCCAGTGCCTGCCCGCCGGCAGCGTCCCGGGGCTGCCGCCCGCGGGTCTCAAGCGCGTGCTGCTGACCGCTTCGGGCGGACCGTTTCGCGATCTGCCGCGCGCGGCGCTTGAGACGGTCACACCCGAGGCGGCCTGCGCGCACCCGAACTGGGTCATGGGCCGCAAGATCTCGGTGGACTCCGCCACCCTCATGAACAAGGGGCTGGAGCTGATCGAGGCGCGCGTGCTGTTTGGGTTGAGCGCGCAGCAGATCGAGATTCTCGTACACCCACAGAGCATCGTGCACTCCCTGGTGGAGTACGTTGACGGCTCGATGCTGGCGCAGCTGTCCGCTCCGGACATGCGCACGCCGATCGCGCACGCGCTCGCGTGGCCTGAGAGGATCGACTCCGGTGTAGAATTCCTCGACCTGCTGAAGGTCGGGCGGCTCGATTTTGCAGCGCCTGACCTGGAGAAGTTCCGCTGCCTCGCGCTGGCGCAGGCGGCGGGCCGCGCCGGTGGCCTGCATCCGGTCGTGCTCAACGCGGCCAACGAGGTTGCGGTGCAGGCGTTCCTGGAGCGCAGATTGAACTTTCCCGGCATCGCGGCGGTCATTGAAGCCGTGATGGAGCGGGTCAGCGGGGGGGCGCCCGGCGGGCTGGCGGAGGTACTGGCAGCCGACGCGGAAGGCAGACGGCACGCGCGTGAGCGGATTTTTGGCACGAAAAGAACCGGATCGGTAAGGGACGCTCACGCATGAATCTGCTCTGGTACGCACTGTGGTTCCTGATCGCCGTGGGCCTTTTGGTCACGGTGCACGAGTTCGGGCACTACTGGGTCGCGCGCCGCCTGGGGTTCAAGGTACTGCGCTTTTCCGTGGGTTTCGGCCGCCCGCTGTTCACGCATATAGGCGGAGCCGATCGCATCGAATACGTACTCGCGGCGCTGCCCCTCGGCGGTTACGTGAAACTGCTGGATGAGCGCGAAGGCCCGGTGCCGGCGGCCGATCTGGCGCGCGCCTTTACCCGTCGCCCGCACTGGCAGCGCATCGTCGTGCTGCTCGCGGGACCGGCCTTCAACATCCTGTTCGCGGTGCTGGTGCTGTGGGGCATGCTGTGGGCGAGCGGCACGACCGAGGTCAAGCCGCTAGTCGGGGAGGTGACGGCGGCTTCGGTGGCGGATGTCGCCGGCCTGCGCTCTGGCGATGAAATCCGCGCCATCAACGGCGCGGCGGTGGCCGGTGAGCGCGACGTGGTGTTCGGACTTCTGGATGCGATGAGTTCGCGCGGCCAGATCACCCTCAACGTGCGCGGGATCAAAGGCGATACGCGCGCGGCCGTGCTGAGCGTGCCGGATCCGGCTGCGCGGCGCCGCCTCACCGAACCCTCGGAGCTGTTTCGCGGACTCGGTTTCCAGTTCTGGACGCCGCCGGTGCCGGCGGTGCTTGGCAAGATAATGCCCGACGGGCCGGCGGCACGCGCGGGACTGCTTGCCGGGGACCGCATCGTCGCCATCGATGGCGTGCCGATGCACGACTTCCACGACCTGGTGAACTACATCAGCGCGCGCCCCGGGGCGCGTGTGAGCCTCGAGCTGCTGCGCGATGGCGTTGCGCGCACGGTGCAGCTGCAGGTCGCGAGCGATGAGGCCGGCGGCAAGCGGCTCGGCCGCATTCGCGTTGAACCGCAGACCCTCGGCAAATACCCCGACAGCATGCTGGTGCACACGCAGCTCTCGGCGACGGCGGCGTTGACGCGGGCCAGTGTTGAGGCCTGGAACATGACGCTGCTGCAGGCGCGGCTGTTCGCTCGCATGGTCGAGGGACGTGTGTCGCTGAAAAACTTGAGCGGCCCACTGTCCATCGCCGAGTTCGCGGGCGAGTCGGCGGAGGCGGGTGTGACACCATTCCTGGGGTTTCTGGTGCTGATTTCCCTGTCGCTGGGCTTTCTTAACCTCTTGCCGATTCCGATTCTCGACGGCGGCCAGATCCTCTTTCAGCTGGTGGAGTGGCTCAAGGGCAGTCCGCTCTCCGAACGCACCCAGGCCTTCGGACAGCAGGTCGGCATCGCGCTCCTCATCGTCCTGATGGGGGTCGCGCTGTACAACGATATTGCGCGCCAGTTCAGCTGACGCGACGACAACGGGCCATGGGTGGTTAAATTTCCTGAAGGCGCGAGTCTTCAGTCCTCGAATAGTGCAACGTGAGAGTTGAGGCGCCGGGTGCGCGATGACAAAGAGATTGTTGGTTCAGGCATGAAGGCGTGGGTACTCGCGCGCGTGCTGCTTGCGGGCGTAGTGCTCACCGTGCACGGCGCTGGCGCGTGGGCGCAGCAGCCGGAGCAGTCGCAGATCACGGCACCGCCGCCGGTGGCGCCGCCGGCCGTGGCGGACTTCATCGTCGGCGACATCCACATCGAGGGCCTGCAGCGGGTCTCCGAAGGCACGGTCTACAACTACCTGCCGGTCAACATCGGCGATCACCTCTCGGCCGCGCGGGTGCGTGAGGCGATCCGCGCGCTGTACGTCACGGGCTTTTTCCGCGACGTGCAGCTGCGCCGCGACGGCAACACGCTGGTGGTGGTGGTGATCGAGCGCCCCTCGATCGAGAGCTTCGAGATCACCGGCAACAAGGACATCAAGACCGAGGATCTGCAGAAGTCGCTGCGCGGGGTGGGACTTGCGACTGGCAAGACCTTTGACCGCAGTGTGCTCGACGATGTTACCCAGTACCTCACCGACCAGTACTTCAGCCGCGGCAAGTACGGCGTGAAGATCGACGCCAAGGTCGAAGAGGAAGCCGGCAACCGCGTCAAGATCAAGATCGATATCAAGGAAGGCGCGCGCGCCAAGATCCGGCAGATCAACATCGTCGGCGATACCCGCTTTGCGCAGAAGGACATCCTCGGGACCCTCGAGCTGCAGACTCCCAACTGGCTGTCCTGGTACAAGCAGGATGATCGCTACTCGCGCGAGTCGCTGCAGGGCGACCTGGAAAAGGTGCGCAACTACTACATGGATCGCGGCTACGCAAACTTCCAGATTGACTCCACCCAGGTGGCGATCGCTCCCGAGAAAGAAGATATCTTCATCACCGTCAACGTCGATGAAGGCCAGGTCTACAAGCTCTCGCAGATCAAGCTGGCTGGCACCTTCGTCGTGCCGCAGGCGGAGCTGGAGCAGCTGCTGCTGGTGCACCCGGGGGATATTTTCGACCGCAAGCTCATCACCTCCTCGCAGGAGCTGATGCAGAACCGCATGGGGCGCGACGGCTATGCCTTCGCCAAGGTCGAGCCGGTGCCGACCGCCGACAACGCCAACCACACCGTGGCGATGACCTTTTTCGTCGACCCCGGCAGCCGCGTCTACGTCCGTAACCTCACCTTCTCCGGCGTCAACCGCATCAATGACGAGGTGCTGCGGCGCGAGATGCGTCAGCTGGAGGGCGGCTGGCTATCCAACACTTCGCTGGAGCGTTCCAAGCAGCGCCTGCAGCGCCTGCCGTACGTGAAATCGGTGGAATTCGAGACCACTCCCGTGGCCGGCTCCCCGGACCTCGTGGACGTCAATTACAAGATCGAGGAGGGTCCGGCCTCGCAGCTCTCCGGTGGCATCGGCTATTCGGAGACCTACAAGTTCATGTTGAACGGCAGTTTCGCGGACGCGGACTTCCTGGGCTCGGGCCAACGCATCGCGCTCAATCTCAACGGCGGCGCCTTCAGCAAGGTCTACAGCATCACGCAGACGAACCCGTACACCAGCATCGACAACCTGCAGCGCTCCTTGTCGGTGAGCTACAGCGATGTCACGCAGTTCGTGTCGTCCTCGTCGAACTTCTCCTCGCGCACCTTGAGCTTCGGTCCGACCTGGGCGTATCCGATCACCGAGTTCATGTACCTGCGCTTCGGCGTGGCCTTTGACAGCTCCTCGCTGCTCACCAATTCGCTGTCCAGCGCCGAGCAGGCGCAGCAATGGGTGCAGGAGAACGGCCACCCCTACAGCCGTCTGGCGCACGATGATGCGAGCAACAATGAATACGTCTTCTACGGTACGGACTTCACGACCACCGAGGCGGTGCTGGGCTGGGACTGGGATACACGCAACCGCACGCTGTTCGCAGATCGCGGCATGCGTCAGACCATATCGCTGTCCGCGACCGTGCCCGGCAGCAACGTGCAGTACTACATCGCGAACTACGCATTCCTGAGGTACATACCGCTGTGGGGCAGGTGGAACCTGTCGATACGCGCCGGGGTGGATTACGGCGCGCCGCTCGGCCATACCTCCGCTATCCCGCCGTACCGGGAGTTCTTCGGCGGCGGACCGGACACGATCCGCGGCTATCAAGAGAGCCGCCTGGGGCCTAAGGACCAGTTCGGCAACCCCTACGGTGGCAACCTGCGCGTCGTGAACCAGAACGAGCTGATCTTCCCGATGCCGGCCAAATGGGCACAGACCGCACGGGTCAGCGCGTTCTTCGACATGGGCAACGTGTTCGAGACCGGCACCAAACTGCAGTTCTTTGGTCCCGACGGGGTGACCCCTGAGGATTACCGATTCAGCACGAGCGACCTGAAGCGCTCGGTGGGCGTGGCGGTCGAGTGGCTGGCCCCCCTGGGCCTGTTCCGATTCAGTTTCGGGCGGCCGCTGAACGCTAAGCGCAGCGACGGCATCACCACCTGGGGTGACGAAACGGAAGGGTTCCAGTTCTCGGTCGGCCAGGCGTTCTGAAGTTAAGGAAGCCACGGAGACCGATCTACGCGATACTTGGCGTTTAGCCGGGCCCCAGGGGTCGCGGCGGTCATATTGAAAAACATTCATACATGAGTTGCACACACGAGGTAGGTAGTTCCGTGAAGCGTCTGATTATCAGCAAGTTGGCGGTTGGTTTGATCGCAGTGGGTGCGGCGCTGGCCGTGACGCCCGCATGGGCCGAGACCAAGATCGGTATCGTGGATCCGGCGCGGCTCCTGCAGGAGTCCCCGCAGGGCAAGGCAATCCAGGAGTCCCTGCGTTCCGAGTTCGCACCGCGCGAGCGCACCCTGCAGGCGCAGGGCCAGGCCGTGAAGGCCAAGCAGGACAAGCTGCAGAAGGACAGCGCCACCATGACCGAGGATCAGCGCAGCCGCGCGGAGAAGGACCTGCGTGACGGTGCGCGCGATTTCGAGCGGGCCCGCGGCGAGTTGCAGGACGACTTCACCGCGCGGCGCAACGAGGAGTTGTCGCGCTTGCAGCGCACCCTCGGCGAAGAAGTACGCACTTACGCCAAGGCCCAGGGCTACGACCTGATCCTGAGTGCGGAAGCCGCCATTTTCTTCGCCCCGGCCATCGATGTGACGCCGGCGATTCTGACGGCGTTGCAGGCGCGTGCCGGGGTGCCGGCGGCGCCCGCGAAGCCGCAGGCGCACTAAGGGCCCTGCGCCCCAGCGGCGGGTCGCATCCGCGGCGGGTCGCAAACGGCCATGGCGGTTTCGTTGGGGGAACTCGCGGTGCGCTTCGGCTGCGAGCTGCGCGGCGACCCGCAGACACACGTGGAGCGCGTGGCGACACTGGCAAACGCCGATGAGCGCTCGCTCGCGTTTCTCGCCAATCCGCGCTACCGCCCGCAGCTGGCTGACACCCGGGCCGCGGCGGTGGTGCTGGACGCGGCCAGCGCCGACGCCTGCCCGACGCAAGCACTGGTTTGTGATAACCCTTACGCCACCTACGCGCGTATCGCCAGCGTGTTGCATCCGGCTACGGGTGCGGTGCCGGGCGTGCACCCGACGGCGATCGTGACGCCGGGCGCGCACCTGGATCCGTCCGCGCAGGTGGCCGCACTTGCGACCATCGGGGCGGGAGCCGTCGTCGGCGCACGCTGCTTCATCGGCCCGCACTGTCACCTTGACGAGGGCGTCGTGCTTGCCGAGGACGTGCGCCTGGTCGCGCGCGTCACCCTGTGCCGCGGTGTGCAGCTCGGGGCGCGTGTCGTGGTGCATCCCGGGGTGGTCATCGGCAGTGACGGCTTCGGCTTTGCGAGCGAGCGCGGCGCGTGGCTGAAGGTGCCGCAGGTGGGCGGCGTGCGCGTCGGCGCGGATGTGGAAATCGGCGCCAACACCACCATCGACCGCGGTGCCATCGAGGACACGGTGCTGGAGGAGGGCGTGAAGCTCGACAACCTCATCCAGATCGGCCACAACGTGCGCATCGGCGCCCACAGCGCGCTTGCGGCCTGCGTCGGCATATCCGGGAGCACTACCATCGGCAAGCGCTGCATGATCGGCGGCGCGGTCGGATTTGCCGGCCACATCGCCATCACCGACGACGTCGTGATCACCGGGTTTTCGATGGTGAGTCACTCGATCACAAAGCCCGGCGTATACTCCGGCGCCATTCCGTTGGAAGCCGCAGGCGCCTGGCGCCGTCTGGTGGCACGCTTCAAGCGCAGCGGCCGGCTCGAATCACGTGTTAAGCGACTGGAGCGCGCCGCCGGAGTGAAAAGCGGCCGGGAAGAAGATCATGACTGAGCCGCTACAACTCGACATCCAAGCGATCCTCCGGCAACTGCCACACCGCTATCCGTTCCTGCTGGTCGATCGCGTGCTCGAGTGCCGCCCCGGCGAGAGCATTCGCGCGCTGAAGAACGTCACCTACAACGAGCCGTTCTTTCCCGGCCACTTTCCCGGCCGTCCGGTCATGCCCGGCGTGATCATCATCGAGGCGCTGGCACAGGCGGCGGGAATCCTGTGCTTCGTCACCGCCAAGGTGATTCCCGATGAACAGACGCGTTTTTATTTTGTCGGCATCGACAAGGCGCGCTTCAGAAAGCCGGTGGTGCCTGGGGATCAGCTGATCCTCACCGCGAAGCTGGAGCGCTCACTGCGGGGTATCTGGAAGTTCTCGACCGCAGCGCTGGTGGGCGAGCAGGAAGTTGCGCATGCGGAAATGATGGTGGCGCCGGAGACCACGCGGTGATCGACGCACGCGCCATTGTTGCGCCTGACGCGCAGCTGGCGGCGGAGGTGAGCGTCGGGCCCTTCAGCATCATTGGTGCGGGGGTAACGATCGGGGCGCGCACGGTGGTGGGGCCGCACGTCGTAATCAACGGCCCGACCACCATTGGTGCCGACAACCGCATCCTGCAATTCGCCTCCCTCGGGGATGCGCCGCAGGACAAGAAGTACCAGGGCGAGCCGACGCGGCTGGAAATCGGCGACCGCAATATCTTTCGCGAGAACTGCACCGCCAACCGCGGCACGACCCACGACAAGGGTGTCACGCGCATCGGCAGCGATAATCTTTTCATGGCGTATTCGCACGTCGCCCATGACTGCATGATCGGCAGCAACACGGTGTTCGCCAACTGCGCCGCCCTGGGCGGGCACGTCGAAGTGGGCGACTGGGTGATCCTCGGCGGCCTCACCGCGGTACACCAGTTCACGAGGATTGGTGCGCACGCGTTTCTTGCCGGCGGCGCGATCGTCACGCGCGACGTGCCGCCCTATGTGATGGCCGCCGGCAATCCGGCCGCCCCGCACGCGGTGAATTCGGAGGGTTTGAGGCGGCGCGGCTTCAGCGAAGAGCAGATCCGCAATATCCGGGACGCTTACCGCGTGCTGTACCGCTCGGACCTGAAACTCGCGGACGCGCTGGCGCGCCTTAAACCGCAGGCAGCGAAGTTTCCCGAGATCCGCGCGTTCGTCGAGTTCATTCACGCCTCGACGCGCAGCATCGTGCGATGAGCGCGATCGGCCCGCGGCCCGCGCTCACGCGGCCGCTGTCCGTGGGGCTGGTGGCGGGCGAGCATTCCGGCGACGCCCTGGGCGCGGCGCTGATCGCGGCGCTGCGCGCGCGGGTGCCGGAGGTTCGCTGCTTCGGGGTGGCAGGGCCGAAAATGCTGGCCGCCGGCTGCCAGTCCTGGGCGGGGGCCGAGGAGCTCGCGGTCATGGGTCTCACCGAAGTCATAACGCACCTGCCGCGGCTGCTGCGGCTGCGTGCCACGCTCGCGCGGCGCTTCAGCGCCGAACGCCCTGACGTGTTCGTCGGCATCGACTCCCCGGAGTTCAACTTAGCGCTAGCACGGCGCATCCATGCTGCGGGCGTCCCGACGGTGCAGTACGTCAGCCCGCAGGTGTGGGCCTGGCGGCAGAAACGCGTGCGCACTATCGGCCGCGCATGCAATCTGGTGCTGTGTCTGCTGCCGTTCGAAACCGATTTTTATGCACGCCACGGCGTGCGCGCCGAGTTTGTCGGCCACCCGCTCGCCGATGAGATTCCGCTGGTGGCCGACCGCGACGGCGCGCGGCGCGTGCTCGGACTGGATAGGGACGCGCCGTACGTTGCCTTGCTTCCCGGCAGCCGCCTGGGCGAGGTGTCGCGGCTCGCCGCGCCGTTCGCCGCCGCTGCGGCGCACATCGCCGCCGTGCGCCCGGGTTACCGCTTCCTCGCGCCCATGGCCTCAGGCGGCGCGCGCGAGGTGTTCCTGCAACAGATCGCACGCGTCCCGGGGGCACCGGATATCAGGCTCCTTGATGGCCAGGCGCAGCAGGCGCTCGCCGCGGCGGACGCCGCCATCGTGGCTTCCGGCACGGCGACCCTGGAGACGCTGCTGACCGGCCGGCCGATGGTGGTGGCGTACCGCGTGAGCGCGGCCACGGCGTTTCTGCTGCGCAACGTCGGTCTCGTCAAGGTGCCATACTTCTCGCAGCCGAACCTGCTTGCCGGGCGGCGCCTGGTGCCGGAATTCTTCCAGGAGGCAGTGCAGGGTGCGGCGCTCGGCGACGCGCTGCTCGCGGAGCTGGAGGACCCGCAGCACGTGCGCGAGCTGCAGGGGGAGTTCGCGCAGATACACCAGCTCCTGCGCCGTGGCGGCGCGGACCGCGCCGCGCAGGCGATCCTGGATCTCATCGGCCACGGCGCTTCCTGTGCCGCGCAACCCGCGTCATGAGGCTCGTGGCGGATTTCAGCCGCGTGGCGGGCGTTGATGAGGCGGGCCGCGGACCGCTCGCAGGTCCGGTGGTGGCCGCGGCCGTGATCCTGCACCCGGCGCGGCGCATCCGTGGGCTGCGCGATTCGAAGCTGCTCACCCCCGCCGAGCGCGAACGTCTGGCGCCGCTCATCCGCGAGCGCGCGCTCGCCTTCGGTATCGCCTGGGCCGATCGCGAGGAGATCGATGCGCTCAACATTCTCCAGGCGACTCTGCTGGCGATGCGCCGGGCGCTGCTGGCGCTGCCGGTGTGGCCGACGCATGTCAAGGTCGATGGCGATCGCTGTCCGTGCATTGCGGACCTCGGTGGCGAATGCACGCTGGAGGCCATTGTTGCCGGCGATGCCCACGTCGCGGCGATCAGCGCCGCGTCCATTCTCGCCAAGACCTGTCGCGACGCGATGATGCGCTCGCTTGATGGCTGCTACCCGGGGTATGCGCTGGCCGTGCACAAGGGCTACGGCACGCCCCAGCATCTGCACGCGCTGCGCGAGCGGCCGCCGTCGCCCTTGCACCGCCGGTCCTTCAGCCCGGTGCGACAGGAGCTGCAACCCTTGACAGGCTCAAGGCTAAAGCCTTAATTCGGCGCCGATGTCACCGGCCTTCGTCCATCTGCGCCTGCACACCGAGTACTCCCTGCGCGACAGCGTCGTGCGGGTGCCGGAGCTCATCGCGGCGGTGGCCGCCGCTGGCATGCCGGCGGTTGCGGTGACCGATGAGGGAAACCTCTTCGCGATGGTGAAGTTCTACCGCGAGGCGCTCAAAGCCGGCGTTAAACCGCTCATCGGCGTGGATCTGCTGGTGGGTGAGGAAGGCGAACGGCAGGAGCCGACGCGCCTGACGCTGCTGTGCCAGTCCCAGGACGGGTACCGCAATCTCGCGCGCCTGGTGAGCCGCGCATACCTCGAAGGGCAGGAGCACGGCACGCCGCGCATCGAGCGCAGCTGGTTGACGCGCGCCGCCCTTGCCGGGCTGATCGCGCTGTCGGGCGGCACCGAGGGGGACGTGGGACGCGCACTGATCAACGCCCGCGAGCAGGATGCGGAGCGTTTATTGGATGGCTGGCTGGAGCTGTTTCCGCGGCGCTTCTATCTGGAGGTGCAGCGCCTCGGCCGGCCGTTCGAGGAGTCCTACATCGCGGCCGCCGTGGCACTGGGGGCGCGCCGCGCCGTGCCGCTTGCCGCTGCCAACGACGTGCGCTTTCTCAAGCCCGCGGAGTTCGATTCGCACGAAGCGCGCGTGTGCATCCACGACGGCACGCTGCTCGCGGATGCGACCCGGGTGCGCCGCTACTCGCGGCAGCAGTACCTGCGCAGTCCGCAGGAGATGGCGGCGCTGTTTGCCGACCTGCCCGAGGCGCTCGCCAACACCGTGGAGATTGCCCGGCGCTGCAGCCTGACGTTGAACCTGGGCGAAGCGCGCCTGCCGCAGTACCCGCTGCCTGCGGGCGTGAGCACCGAGCAGTACCTGCGTGAGGAGGCTGCGCGCGGCCTTAAGGAGCGCCTCGCCGCCAGTGCGCGTGCGCCCACCGGCTACCAGGAGCGTCTCGGCACCGAGCTCGATGTCATCTGCCAGATGGGTTTCGCCGGGTACTTCCTGATCGTCGCCGATTTCATCCGCTGGGCACGCGCGAACGGGGTGCCGGTGGGGCCGGGCCGCGGCTCGGGCGCCGGTTCCCTGGTCGCCTACAGCCTCAGCATCACCGATCTGGACCCGCTCGAGCACGAGCTGCTGTTCGAGCGCTTTCTGAATCCGGAACGCGTCTCGATGCCCGATTTCGACATCGATTTCTGCATGGAGGGACGNNGCCAAGGCGGTGGTGCGTGACGTCGGCCGCGTGCTCGGCATGAGCTACGGCTACGTGGATCGCATCGCCAAGCTCGTGCCCTTTGAGCTCGGTATCACCCTCGAGGCGGCGCTGGAGAAGGAGCCGGAGCTGCAGCGCCTGTACCAGGCCGAGGAGGAGGTCAGGAACCTCATCGATCTCGCGCGCTCACTCGAGGGCCTGACGCGCAACGCCGGCATGCACGCCGGGGGCGTGGTGATCGCCCCTTCGGTGCTCACCGATTTCACGCCGCTGTACCGCGATGCCTCCGGCGGTGCCGTCCTCACCCAGTTCGATAAAGACGACGTCGAGGCGGCGGGACTGGTGAAGTTCGACTTCCTGGGCCTGCGCACGCTGACCATCATTGAACGCGCGGTGGCGCTCATCAACCGCGAGCGCGCGCCCGGCACCCCGGCGCTCAACGTGAGCGCGCTGCCGATGGATGACGCGCGCACTTATGCGCTGCTGAAGTCCTGTCGTACGACCGCGGTGTTTCAGCTCGAATCACGCGGGATGAAGGATCTCATCCGCCGCCTGCAGCCGGACCGCTTCGAGGAAATCGTGGCGCTGGTGGCGTTGTTCCGTCCCGGCCCGCTGCAGTCGGGCATGGTGGATGACTTCATCAACCGCAAGCACGGCCGCGGTGACGGCCCGATCGATTACCTGCACCCGCGGCTGGAGCCGATCCTCAAGCCCACTTACGGAGTGATCCTGTACCAGGAACAGGTGATGCAGATCGCGCAGGTGCTCGCCGGTTATACCCTCGGTGGCGCGGATCTCCTGCGCCGCGCCATGGGCAAGAAGAAGGCCGAGGAGATGGCGCAGCAGCGCTCGGTGTTCGTGCGTGGCGCCACCGAACGCGGCGTGCGCGAGCAGCTCGCCGCCCACATCTTCGATCTGATGGAAAAGTTCGCCGGCTACGGCTTCAACAAGTCGCACTCGGCGGCCTACGCGCTGCTTTCGTACCAGACGGCGTACCTGAAGGCGCATCATCCGGCGCCTTTCATGGCCGCCGTGCTGTCGGCTGATATGGACCACACCGACAAGGTGGTGACGCTCATCAAGGAGTGCACGGACATGGACCTGGAGGTGCACCCGCCCGACGTCAACAGCTCCCGCTACCAGTTCGTTGCGAGTGACGCGCGGCGCGTGCGCTACGGCCTCGGTGCCGTACGCGGCGTCGGCGAGGGCGCGGTCGAGGCACTGATCGCGGAGCGCGAGGCGCGCGGCCCCTTCGTCAGCCTCGAGGACCTGTGCCGGCGGCTCGATCTGCAAAAGGTCAACCGGCGCGCGCTGGAGGCGCTGCTGCGTTGCGGGAGCCTCGACGGTCTGGGGGAGAACCGCGCGACGCTCATGCAGCGCCTCAGCGCCGCGATGCAGCTCGGCGACCAGAACACGCGCGCCCACGAAGCCGGACAAAACGATCTCTTCGGGCTGGCGAGCGATGAGCGCACCAGCGCCTCGCCGGTGCGGCGCGGCGCGGCGCTTCCCGAATGGAGCGCGGCGGTGCGGCTCGCGGGCGAGCGCGAGACACTGGGGCTTTATCTCACCGGTCATCCGCTGGCACGTTTCGAGTCCGCACTCGCGCGCTTCGTGTCGCATCGCATCGGGGATCTGGTCAGCGAGCGGCCGGTCGTGGGGCTGGAGCCGGGGCGCTTCGGCGCCGGCAAACCGGTCACGGTCGCCGGCCTCGTGGATGAGGTGAAGAAGCGCGGGTCGCGCGTGTTCGTGACGCTCGATGACCGCACCGGTCGCATTGAAGCGCTGCTGTTTGAAGAGACCTGGCACAAACACCGCGAGCTGATCACCAAGGACGCGTTGCTGCTGGTAGAAGGGCTGCTGCGCTTCGACGATTTCAGCGACGCCTGGCGGCTGTCGGTGCGGCGCGTGAGTGAGCTCGACAAGGTGCGCGAACAGGAGGCGCGGCGCCTGGTCATCAACGCCTCATACGGCGACGCGGCGGCGCTTTGCGGGCGTCTCGCGGCGATCCTCACGCCCTGGCTGGGCGGCCCATGTCCCATCACCATCGAGTATCGCGGCGCGGATGCCAGCGGCGCGTTGACGCTCGGCGCCGAATGGACGGTGCGCGCGGGCGCGAAGCTGCTCGAGGATCTGGAGGGGCTGTTCGGCGCCGGTTCCGTGCAGGTCATCTACGGGGCGCCGCCGGCCCTCACCGGCGCCGCATTTTCTGCCGACGGCAGGTAAGGTACCCTCGCGCCATGGCAGTCGCATTTCTGGACTTTGAACAACCCATTGCCGAGCTCGAAGCCAAGATCGAGGAGCTGCGGCACGTGACTTCGGAATCCGAAGTCAACATCCACGACGAGATCGCCCGCCTGCAGGCGAAGAGCCGGCAGCTGACCACCAGCATCTTCTCCAACCTCACACCCTGGCAGATCACCCAGCTCGCGCGTCACCCGCACCGGCCCTACACGCTCGACTACGTGAACGCCATCTGCGCCGAGTTCAGCGAGCTGCACGGGGACCGCATGTACGCGGATGATGGCGCGATCGTCGGCGGGCTTGCCCGCATCGACGAACGCGCCGTGATGATCATCGGTCACCAGAAGGGACGTGACACCAAGGAAAGGGTGCGCCGAAACTACGGCATGCCCAAGCCCGAGGGGTATCGCAAGGCGCTGCGCCTGATGCGCCTGGCGGAGCGGTTCGCCCTGCCACTGGTCACGCTGATCGACACCCAGGGCGCTTATCCGGGAGTCGGCGCCGAGGAGCGCGGCCAGAGCGAGGCGATCGCGCGCAACCTCTTCGAGATGTCGGTGCTGCGCATCCCGATCGTCACCATCGTGACGGGTGAGGGCGGATCCGGAGGCGCGCTCGGGATCGGCGTCTGCGACCGGCTGCTGATGCTGCAGTTCAGCACCTACTCGGTAATCTCACCGGAAGGCTGTGCCTCGATCCTGTGGAAGAGTCAGGACAAGAAGGAACTGGCCGCCGAGGCCCTGAATCTCACCGCCGACCGGCTGCTGAAGCTCGGACTGGTGGATGAGGTCATCGAGGAGCCCCTGGGCGGCGCCCATCGGGATGCCGCGGCGGTTGCGACCAGCCTGAAGGCGGCACTGGTGCGGCACCTGGACCAGCTCGACGCGATTCCGCGCGATCAGCTGCGCGCCGAGCGCGCCGCCAAGATCGCCGGCTTCGGTGTGTATTCCGAAACGCCGGCGTAAGGCGTGTTAACACCGCCGAACCAGCCGCGTGGGCTGCAGTGCAGCCGGCCAAAGTCACGCCTTTGGCCGGCGGAAGCGAAGTCGCCGTCCGCCGAAATCGACTTCCTGCGATTTCGGCCGATGGACTAAGTGTGGTCGAACGCGCCGGCAGCGCCACTAAGTTCAGCCCCGAGTGGCTTAAGGGGCAGCTGTCGCAACTGCTGCCGCAATTCCCCAATGCCGCGGTGTGCGTGGCCTTCAGCGGCGGCGCGGATTCCACGGCACTGCTCGCGGCGCTGGCCGCTGCGCCGGCAAGACCCGCGCGTCTGCGCGCCATCTACGTCGACCATCAGCTGCATCCGGACTCGCGGGGCTGGGGGCGGCACTGCCGCAAGGTAGCGCTGTCGCTCGGCGTGCCGCTGCAAGTCCGGCGTGTGCGTGTGGCACGCGGGCGCGGGCAGTCGCTGGAAGCGGCGGCACGGGCGGCGCGCTATGGGCTCTTTGGTGAGGTCCTTGAAGCCGGCGAGGCGCTGCTCACCGCGCACCACCAGGACGATCAGCTCGAGACGGTGTTATTGCAGCTGTTGCGCGGCGCGGGGGTCGCGGGGCTTGCCGCCATGCCCGCGTGCGCGCCGTTTGCAGGCGGGGTGCTCGTGCGGCCGCTCATCGAGGTGCCGCGCGCAAAGCTACACGCGTGGCTGCGCTCCTGCGGGTTGGCATGGATCGAGGACACGAGCAACGCCGATGAGCATCTGGACCGCAACTACCTGCGGGCGCGGGTGCTGCCGCCGATCCTCGCGCGCTGGCCTGCGGCCCCGGACACGGTGGTACGCGGTGCGCGTCATGCCGCGGAGGCGCAGCGCATGCTCGAGGCGCTGGGCGCGGCTGACATCGCCCGCGCGAGCCACGGCGCGATGCTCTCGGCTGCCGTGCTGCGCGCGCTTCCGGCGGAGCGCCGGCGCAACGCCCTGAGATTCTGGATCAGCCGCGCCGGGCACCTCGCCCCGCCCGCCCGGCGCCTGCAGGAGATCACTGGTCCCTTGCTCGCGGCGCGCACGGATGCGCATCCGCTGGTCAGCTGGCCGGGAGCGATCGTGCAGCGCCAGGGGGATCTGCTGAGCATCGGCGCGCGCCCCGCGGCGGGCGCCCGGCCCAGGGGCGGCCGCGTGCTCAAGTGGCAATGGCGCCTCGCCCGGCAGCGGGTGCTGGCCACCGGCGCGGGGACGTTGTCGCTTGCAGAGGACGCGCGCGGGCCACTGGACCTTGACGCACTGGCGGGGACACTGGAGGTGCGTTCACGGCGCGGTGGTGAGCGGCTGCGGCCGGTGCGCGGCGGACCGCGCCGCGCGCTGAAGAGTCTCCTGCAGGAGGCCCGCGTGCCGCTCGCGGAGCGTGCCGGGCTGCCGCTGGTTTACGCACGCGGACGGCTGGTCGCCGTCGCGGACCGCTGGCTCGACGAGTCCTTGCAGGCAAGCCCCGCCAGCAGGCGCCGCGCGCGTTTTGTGTGGAACGCGGGTGGGTGAGTCGCCCCGCGGCGCGACAGGTGTGCTAACCTGCTCGCCCGTCGTCTTTCGCCCTTCGTGGCGTTCGGTTTAGCGACGGGAATCCTCGATTTAAAAAATATGACGCGTTTTGTATTCGTCACCGGCGGAGTCGTGTCCTCATTGGGCAAGGGCATCTCGGCCGCGTCCCTGGGTGCGATCCTCGAGGCCCGCGGGCTCAAGATCGCGATGGTCAAGCTCGACCCCTACATCAACGTCGATCCGGGCACCATGAGCCCGTTTCAGCACGGCGAGGTGTTCGTCACCCAGGATGGCACGGAGAGCGACCTCGACCTTGGCCACTACGAGCGCTTCGTGCGCACCACCACCGGGCGCAACAGCAATTTCACGACCGGGCGCATCTATGAGCGCGTGATCGCCAAGGAGCGGCGCGGGGACTACCTCGGCGCGACCGTGCAGGTCATTCCGCACATCACCGATGAGATCAAGCGCAGCATCAAGCATGGCGCGGATGGGGCCGATGTGTGCATGGTCGAGATCGGCGGCACGGTCGGCGACATTGAGTCGCTGCCGTTCCTCGAGGCGATCCGCCAGCTCGGCGTGGAGCTCGGCCGCAACAACTGCGTGTACATGCACCTGACCCTGGTGCCGATCGTCGGCGGCTCGGGCGAGATCAAGACCAAGCCCACCCAGCATTCGGTGAAGGAGTTGCGCGGCATCGGCATCCAGCCGGACGTGCTTTTGTGCCGCTGCAAGCACCCACTCCCCGAGGAGCAGCGGCGCAAGATCGCACTGTTCACCAACGTCGAAGAGCGGGCGGTGATCTCGGCGGTGGACAGCGACGACATCTACAAGATTCCGATTCTGCTGCACGAGCAGGCGCTCGACGACATCGTCGTCGAAAAACTGCGCCTCGAAGTGCCGCCCACCGACCTTGCCGAGTGGCGGCAGGTGGTCAGTGCCAAGGCCAATCCCGACGGCCAGGTCGACATCGCGATGGTCGGCAAGTACGTGCAGATCCGCGACTCGTATCTGTCGCTGCACGAGGCGCTCATGCATGCGGGCCTGAAGAGCCGCACGCGCGTCAATATTCATTACATCGAATCCACCGACATCGAACAGCACGGCACCCAGGTGCTCAAGGACGTGGATGCGATCCTCGTGCCCGGTGGTTTCGGCGAACGCGGCATCGAAGGCAAGATTCAGGCGGCGCGCTACGCGCGCGAGCAGGGCGTGCCGTACCTCGGGATCTGTCTGGGTATGCAGGTGGCGATCGTTGAGTTCGGCCGGCACGTGCAGGCCTTCAACGATGCCAACAGCACCGAATTCAACCGCGCCACGCCGCACCCGGTGATTGCACTGATCTCCGAATGGCGTGACCAGGTGCTCGGCGTGCAGACACGCGACGAGGAGTCCATCAAGGGCGCCACCATGCGCCTGGGCGCGCAGGAGGTGCTCCTTGGGGCGGGCACCAGGGCGCGCGAGATTTTCGGCCGCGATGTCATCCTGGAGCGCCATCGTCACCGCTACGAGTTCAACAACAACTACCTGGATCGCTACCAGCAGTCGGGCATGCGCTTCTCGGGCTTTTCGCGCGACGGACTGGTTGAGGTGATCGAATTGCCGCACCATCCGTGGTTCGTGGCGACGCAATTCCATCCGGAATTCACCTCCACGCCGCGCGATGGGCATCCGCTGTTTACCGGATTCATCCGCGCCGCGCGCGCGCACCGGGCGTCGCAGCTGCCAGAGGCGGCCCGGGCCTGAAGCGCTCGGGCGCGAAGCACAGCCGTGAAGCTGACCGGACATGAAGTCGGTGCGCGGGAACCGCTGTTCCTGATCGCAGGCCCGTGCGTCATCGAGAGTCCCGGGCTTACCCAGGAGATTGCGGGGCGGCTGAAGGAGATCACGACGCGCCTGGGTGTGCCCTATATTTTCAAGGCCTCCTACGACAAGGCGAACCGCTCCTCGCGCGCGAGCTTCCGCGGACCCGGGATCGAGGCCGGCCTGAAAGTGCTCGACGCTGTGCGCCGCACCATCGGCGTCCCGGTGCTGACCGACGTGCATGAGGACACGCCGCTTGCGGAGGTGGCCGCGGTGGTCGACGTGCTGCAGACGCCGGCGTTCCTGTGCCGGCAGACCAACTTCATCATCAACGCCGCCTCCCAGGGCAAGCCCGTCAACATCAAGAAGGGCCAGTTCCTCTCGCCTTGGGAGATGAAGAACGTCGTCGACAAGGCCCGCTCCACCGGCAACGAGCACATCCTGGTGTGCGAGCGCGGCTTCTGCTTCGGCTACAACAACCTGGTCTCCGACATGCGCTCGCTGTCGGTGCTGCGCGAGACCGGCGCTCCGGTGGTGTTCGACGCCACGCACTCGGTGCAACTCCCCGGAGGGCTGGGCAGCTCTTCCGGCGGCCAGCGCGAGTTCATCCCGGTGCTGGCGCGCGCCGCCGTCGCGGCGGGCATCGCCGGCATCTTCATGGAGACGCACCCGCGGCCCGAGGAGGCGTTATCGGACGGCCCGAATGCCTGGCCGCTCGGACGCATGGAAGCCCTCCTCACCACCCTGGTTGAGCTCGACCGGGCGGTGAAGAAGACGCCGTTCGAAGAATCACTGCTGTAAAGGAACCGAAAAAGCGATGAGCCGCATTACCGACGTCCGCGGACGCGAGATCATCGACTCGCGCGGCAACCCCACCGTCGAAGCCGACGTGATACTGGACTCAGGTGTCCTCGGCCGTGCGGCGGTGCCCTCGGGCGCCTCGACCGGCACGCGTGAGGCGGTCGAGCTGCGCGACGGGGACGCCAGGCGCTACGGCGGCAAGGGGGTGCTCAAGGCCGTCGGGCACATCAACACGGTGCTCAAGCCAGCGCTGCTCGGGCGCGATCCGCGCGACCAGGCCGGGCTTGATCAGCGGCTCATCGAACTCGACGGCACCGAGAACAAGAGCAAGCTCGGGGCAAATGCCATTCTCGGGGTATCGCTCGCGGCGGCGCATGCGGCCGCGAACGATGCGGGGGAGCCGCTGTACCGTCACCTGGCGCAGCTCATCGGTGGCAAGCGTGAGCCGGTCATGCCCGTGCCGATGATGAACATCGTGAACGGCGGTGCACATGCCAACAACAGCCTGGATATCCAGGAGTTCATGATCCTGCCGGTCGGCGCGCCTACGTTTCGTGAGGCGCTGCGCTGCGGCGCGGAGGTGTTTCATACCCTGAAGAAGCTGCTCGCCGATCGGGGTATGTCGACCGCGGTCGGGGACGAGGGCGGCTTTGCACCCAGCCTCGACTCGAACGAGGCGGCACTTGGCATCATCCTGCAGGCGATCGAGAAAGCCGGTTACCGCGCGGGTGTTGATGTGTATCTGGGCCTGGACGTGGCGAGCTCGGAGTTCTTCCGCAACGGCCGCTACGAACTTGAGTCCGAGAAGCGCAGCTTCACCGCCGCGCAGTTCACGGCCTACCTGGGCGATCTCGCGCAGCGCTACCCGATCATCACCATCGAGGACGGCATGAGCGAAGCGGACTGGGACGGCTGGGGAGAGATTACGCGCGCGCTCGGGCAGAAGCTGCAGCTCGTCGGCGATGACGTGTTCGTGACCAACACGAAGATCCTGAAGGAGGCGATCGAGAAGCGCATTGCCAACGCTATTCTCATCAAGCCCAACCAGATCGGCACGCTCACCGAAACGCTCGCCTGCATCGCCATGGCCGAGCGCGCGCATTACGCCTCGGTGGTGTCGCACCGCTCGGGGGAAACCGAGGACAGCACCATCGCTGATATCGCAGTCGCGAGCGCCGCCACCCAGATCAAGACCGGTTCCCTGTCGCGCTCGGACCGCATCGCCAAGTACAACCAGCTGCTGCGCATCGAGGCCGAGCTCGGCAACGTGCGCTATGCCGGACGCGAGGCGTTTCCGTTTGCCCGCTAGGGCAGAAATCCCAGCTCCCGTTGGTGGCGAATGGCGAGGATTCGCACCTCGTCGCGCGCAATCACGTGCCGATAGAGGGCAACGTACCCGGTCTGTCCGTAGGAGATCACCAGCTCCCGCAGCTCCCCCTCGACCCGACGGCCTATCAGGGGATGCGCTGCCAGGGTGTTCACCGCCGATTGGATCGCGACCACCGCCTGCATCAACGCACGTTCGATGTGCTCGATAGCACGCGCGGAATAAACTACTTCCGCCACGGTTTCGGCCGGCCGCTCGTCTCGCCGAGTGCCAGGCGGCTCATCCAGGCATGAACATCCTCGGCGCGATACACCTCCCCGGTCTTGTCAATGTCGGCATCCGCGGCGAGTGCTTCCTTGACGAGACTGCGCAGCTGTTCTTCATAGGCGGCGTGCCGTTCAACCGCTTCAATAATCAGGCTATGCGCCGAGCGGCCGGTCTGTTTGGCGAGAGAGCCAAGACGGGCGCGCAATTTCGGCGGCAGGCGAATGGTGGTCGTTGCTGCCATGTACTCACCTAAAGGGTTTTGTCTGAGTTACAAATGTAGCACCGGAGCTACCGCGACGCAACGCGGCTGCCGGCGTGCTTCATTGACGACGGCGAAGCACCGAACAGGCGCATGAATGCGCGGCGCGCGCGCGGGCGAGCGAACGTGAGCGCGCAGGCACGCTGTCTGATA
>PLEC01000081.1 GCA_003136935.1 Gammaproteobacteria bacterium | reverse complement strand
CATCGTGTTGGTGCGCAGTGAGTCCGATCCTCAGCCGCTGGTGGCACAGGGCACCTGGGAGGGGCACATCGCCTCAGTCCCCAGCGGCCGCCGCGGCTTTGGCTATGACCCGGTGTTCGTGCCGGCAGGCAATGCGGGTGAGGCGCGCACCGCCGCGCAGCTCACCCCCGCCGAGAAAAACGCCGTGAGTCATCGTGGCCAGGCGCTGCGCGCGCTGCTCGCGGGGCTCGCGGCGGCCGGCGTATATTTCCGCCCATGAAACGCGGCCGGCTGTTCGTCATCGCGGCGCCCTCGGGCGCCGGCAAGACCACGCTGGTCAAGGCGCTGCTGGCAAGCGAGCCGCGGCTGCGCGTGTCGATCTCGCACACCACCCGCAAAAAGCGCCCCACCGAGGAAGCTGGCCGCGAATACCACTTCGTGACGGTGCCGGAGTTTGAGGCGCTGGTCGCGCGCGGAGAGTTCCTCGAGCACGCGCGCGTGTTCGACAACTACTACGGCACCTCGCGCGCGTTTGTCGAGGAGCAGCTCGCCGCCGGGCACGGTGTGGTGCTGGAAATCGACTGGCAGGGCGCGCAGCAGGTGCGCCGGGCCATGCCCGAGTGTGTGAGTATTTTCATCCTGCCGCCCTCGCGCCACGCGCTGACCGAACGCCTGGCGCGCCGCGCCACCGACACCGCGCAGGTCATCGCGCGGCGCCTCGCCGATTCCGTGGCCGACATGTCCCACTACCGGGAGTTCGGCTACGTGATCGTCAACGACGACTTCGACAAGGCGGTGGCCGATCTGCGGCAAATCGTCGAGGGTCAGGGCGAGGAATTGCGCAGCGACCGGCCCGCTTTGCGCCCGCTGCTCACGGAACTGCTCGCCGCGCCGTAAGCCTCCGCATGCGACTGGCGTGGTGGGTGGGCTTTAGCTTATAGTTTCAGGCCCTGCGCACCTCTTCCCGGTGCCTCGCAATCGTTAAGGTACCCATGGCCCGCATCACCGTAGAAGACTGCCTGCAGAACGTCGACAACCTGTTCCAGCTGGTGCTGCTCGCCTCGCAGCGCGCCCGCCGGCTTGCCAACGGCGCGGAAGCGACCCTGCCGCTCGAAAACGACAAGCCCACGGTGCTGGCGCTGCGCGAAATCGCCGCCGGCCGCGTGACCGCCGAGATGTTGCGGGAGCCCGAGCCTGCTCCGGAGCCCGCAGTGCCCGAGGCGGATAACCAGTCCAGCTTCCGCGCGCCGCAGTTCGGCCTCGGAGACTGACACCGCGCCNNCGGAAGAACAGGTCACCCGCATCCGCGAGGCCGCCGAATTCGGCGCCTCGGCACATCAGGGTCAGAAGCGCCTCTCCGGTGAGCCCTACATTGCTCACCCGGTAGCGGCGGCGTCGATCCTCGCGGACCTGCGCCTCGACGCCGACACCATTATCGCGGCGATCCTGCACGACGTCATCGAGGACACCCCTACCCCTAAGGACCAGCTGGCGGCGCGCTTCGGCGTGCACGTCGCCGAGCTCGTCGACGCCGTCACCAAGCTCGACCAGATCAAGTTCAAGAGCCGTGAGGAAGCCCAGGCGGAGTCCTTCCGCAAAATGCTGCTGGCGATGGTGCGCGACCTGCGCGTGATCCTGGTGAAGCTCGCCGATCGCACCCACAACATGCGCACCATCGAGGCCATGGCGCCGGCGCGACGCCGGGCAATCGCGCGCGAGACGCTCGAGATCTACGCACCCATCGCCGAGCGGCTCGGGCTCTACAAGATGAAGCTCGAACTCGAGGACCTGGGGTTCAAGGCGCTGTACCCGCGCCGCCACCACGTGCTGGAGCGGGCGCTGCGCCGCGCGCGCGGCAACCAGAAAGAGTTCCTGAAGAAAATCGAGCAGCAGCTGAACGCCGCGCTCCTCAAGAACGACATCCACGCGCAGGTCGAGACGCGCGAGAAGTACCTCTACAGCATCTATAAGAAGATGCGGCGCAAGCGTGCGCTGCTCGCCGAGATCGTCGACGTCTACGGCATCCGCATTGTGGTCGAGACGACCGACACCTGCTACCGCGCGCTCGGCGCCGTGCACTCGGTGTTCAAGCCCATGCCCGGGCGCTTCAAGGATTACATCGCCATCCCGCGCGTCAACGGCTACCAGTCGCTGCACACCACGCTCTTTGGCCCCAACGGCGTGCCCATCGAGGCGCAGATCCGCACCGCCGACATGCACCGCGTGGCCGAGGCCGGTATCGCCGCGCACTGGAAGTACAAGACCGGCGAGCGCTCCGGCAGCAGTCAGGAAGATCGCACGCGCGAGTGGCTCTCGAATCTGGTGTCGCTGCAGGAGGCGGGCTCGTCAGAGGAATTCCTCGAGAGCGTCAAGGTCGACCTGTTCCCGGACAAGGTGTACGTGTTCACGCCCAAGGGCGAGATCCTGCGCCTGCCGAGCGGCGCGACGGTGGTGGACTTCGCGTACGCGGTGCACACCGACATCGGCAATCGCTGCGTAGCGGCCAAGATCGACCGGCGACTCACGCCCCTGCGCACGGTGCTGCGCAACGGCCAGACGGTCGAGATCATCAGCGCCAAGGGGGCGACTCCCAGTCCCTCGTGGGTGAACTTCGTGGTGAGCGCCAAGGCGCGCAGCGCCATCCGCCATTACCTGAAGAGCCTGCGGCGCTCGGAAGCCATCGCGCTGGGCGCCAAGCTCCTGGGACAGTCGCTCGGGGAGTTTGGACTGGCGCTCGAGGACATCGCCCCGGACGTGCAGCATGCGGCGCTCGCCGAACTGGGCATGAAGGATCTGGACGAGTTGTACGAGAAGATCGGCCTGGGCGAGCGCCTCGCGCCACTGCTGGCGCGACGGCTGCTGCCCGGCGGACCGGCGATGGACGGCACGGTGGGGCCCGCGCCGCTGGCGATCGCCGGCACCGAGGGCCTGCTCGTGACCTACGCGCGCTGCTGCTTCCCGATTCCGTACGACCCGATCTTCGCCTTTCTGTCTACCGGCCGCGGGGTGGTGATCCATCGTGAAAACTGCGTCAACGTCGAGGACTACCGCAAGCACCCGGAGAACTGGCTGCCGGTGGGGTGGCAGGCGGCTCCGGATCGGCTGTTCAATTCCGAGATCCGCGTCTACGTGGTGAACCGCACCGGCGTACTCGCGGCCATCGCCGCCGCCATCGCCGGCACTGAAACCAACATCGGCCACGTCTCGATCGACGAGCAGGACAGCGGCGCGGCCATGCTGACCTTCGAGTTGCGGGTGCGCGATCGGCGGCACCTGGCGCGCGTGGTGCGCGTCATCCGCCGCATGCCGGATGTGAGCCGCGTGACCCGCACGATCGCCGCGCACGCCCGCGATGAACAAAGCGCCGAGGATCACGCCGCTGACACTGATGGCGACATGGACGACACTGACGCCAGTGATGCCGCTGACGCCGAGAGCAGCGACTAATTAAGGAGCCAAGCCATGAACCGCCAGGTCATTCATACCGAACGCGCGCCGCAGGCGCTCGGCACCTACTCGCAGGCGGTACGCGCCGGCGACAGCGTGTATCTGTCCGGCCAGGTGCCGCTGGATCCGGCCACCACCCAGCTGGTGAGCGGGGACTTCGAGGCGCAGGTGCGCCGCGTCTTCGAGAACTTGAAGGCGGTGGCGGAAGCCGCCGGCGGCTCGCTCGCGCAGGCGGTCAAGGTGAACATCTACCTGCTCGACCTGAAGAATTTCGCCAAGGTCAACGAGATCATGGCGCTGTACTTCAACAAGCCCTACCCGGCGCGCTCCACGCTGGGCGTGGCGCAGCTGCCCCGCGACGCGCAGGTCGAAATCGAGTGCGTCCTGTACCTGGGCTGAAAGCCACCGCGCCGCTCGCCGGGACGCCGGCCCCACCGCCCGCAACCGAGCGCGACCCACAGCGCCCGGTGACCGCGCTGCGCGGCGTGGGCGCCGCTCTGGCTTCGAAACTTGCTCGCCTGGGCGTCACGCGCGTGTCGGACCTCTTGTTCCTCCTGCCGTTGCGCTACGAGGACCGCACCCATGTTTCTGCGATCGGCTCGCTCACGCCGCAGCAGCGCGCAGTAGTCGAAGGGGAAATCCAGCTCACCGAAGTCGCCTACCGCGGCCGCCGCCAGCTGCTGTGCCGCATCAGCGACGGCTCGGCCATGCTCACGCTGCGGTTTTTCTATTTCTCGACGAGCCAGCAGCACGCGCTCGCGCGTGGCACGCGCCTGCGCTGCTTTGGCGAGGTGCGCCGCGGTCCGTTAGGACTGGAAATGGTGCATCCGGAATACCGGCGGGTCGTGGCCGACGCGGCCCCGCTCGAAGATGCACTCACGCCGATTTATCCCCTCACCGAAGGCATTCCCCAGGGGCGTCTGCGGGCGCTCATCGGTGAGGCGCTGTGGGAACTGGAGCGCGCCGGCATTAAGGACTGGATCCCAAAGGGAGCGGGTCTGCCGCCGGACCTGCCGACACTTAAGGAATCACTTAACTATCTGCACCATCCCCCCATCATAGCCCGGCTCACCGAACTCGCCGCCGGCCGCCATCCCGCGCAGCGGCGACTCGCGTTCGAAGAGCTCCTGGCCCATCACCTCGCGTTGAAGCTGCGCAAGCGCCATCTGAAAGCCGATCCGGCCTGGGAGCTGCCGGACGGCGCCGGGCTTGCGCGGCAGTTCGTCGCTGCGCTGCCCTTTGGGCTGACGAGCGCCCAGCAGCGCGCGCTGCGTGACGTGGAGAGCGATCTTGCCACCGGCGTGCCGATGGTGCGGCTGCTGCAGGGCGACGTGGGTTGCGGCAAGACGGTCATCGCGGCCGCGGCCGCGGCACGCGCGGCCGGCAGCGGCATGCAGGCGGCGCTCATGGCGCCGACGGAACTGCTCGCCGAGCAGCACTGGCGAAATTTCCGCGACTGGTTCGCGCCGCTCGGGTTCACGGTTGCGCTCCTGTCAGGTTCGCAGCCCGCGCGCACACGCCGGAGCGCGCTTGCCACCATCGCAGCCGGGGAGATCCAGCTGGTGGTCGGCACGCACGCGCTGTTTCAGGAAGGCATGGACTTTGCGCGTCTCGCACTCGTCATCGTCGACGAGCAGCACCGCTTCGGCGTGCAGCAGCGCCTGCAGCTCGCCGAAAAAGGCCACGCCGCAGGTCGCGTGCCGCACCAGCTGATCATGACGGCCACACCCATTCCGCGCACGCTGGCGATGACCGCCTACGCCGACCTCGACATCTCGGTGATCGACGAGCTGCCCCCCGGGCGCACGCCGGTGCACACGGTAGTGGTGCCCGCGCAGCGACGCGCGCAGGTGGTAGCACGCATCGTCGAGGCATGCCGCGCGGGCCGCCAGGCCTACTGGGTGTGCCCGCTGATCGAAGAATCCGACGAGCTGCGGGCGCAGGCCGCGGAGGACACCGCGGCGGCCCTCACCGAGGCGCTGCCCGGCGTGCGCGTGGGCCTCGTGCACGGCCGCATGCCTGGCCCCGCCAAGGAACAGGCGATGCTCGCGTTCAAGACCGGCAAGCTGCAGCTGCTCGTGGCCACGACGGTCATCGAGGTCGGGGTGGATGTACCGAACGCGACTCTCATGGTGATCGAGAACGCCGAGCGCATGGGTCTCGCCCAGCTGCACCAGCTGCGCGGTCGCGTCGGGCGCGGCACCGCGGCGAGCACCTGTGTGCTGCTGTACCAGGCGCCGCTGTCGGCGCTCGCCCGCGAACGCTTAAAGGCGATCCGCGAGAGCAACGACGGCTTTGCCATCGCGCGCCGCGATCTGGAACTGCGCGGACCGGGAGAACTCCTCGGTACGCGCCAGACGGGACTGGCGCAGCTGCGGGTCGCCGACCTCATGCGCGACGCGGACCTCCTGCCGCGCGTGCAGGCGTGCGCCGAGGTGCTGATCGCTGCGCACTCCGCGAGCATTGCCCCGCTCGCTGCGCGCTGGATCGGCGCAGGCGAGCGCTACGGACGAATCGGATAACGTAAACTCAACCTCACCATGGCTGTCGTCAGGACCGAGGAAGCACCGCTGTCGCATCGCCTGGCGGTGCGCGTCAACGATTACGCGCGCCTCGCGCGCCTTGATCGCCCGGTCGGCACATGGCTGCTCCTGTGGCCGGCGCTGTGGGCGCTGTGGATCGCCGGCGCCGGCCGGCCTGGCCCACGCATACTGATCGTGTTCGTGCTGGGCGTGGTGGTGATGCGTGCCGCCGGTTGCGTGATCAACGACTTCGCCGACCGCGATATCGATCCGCACGTGCGCCGCACGCGCGACCGCCCGCTCGCCGCGCGGCGCGTTTCGCCCACCGAAGCGCTGGTGATTTTCGCCGCGCTGCTTGGCCTGGCGCTGCTGCTGGTGACACGCCTCGATCTCCTCACCATAAAGCTCGCCTGCATCGGCGCCGCGCTGACGGTTTGCTACCCATTCTTCAAGCGCTTCTTCCCCGTGCCGCAGCTGTGGCTGGGAATTTCCTTCGGCGGCTGGAGCGTGCCGATGGCATTCGCGGCNNGTACGACACCATTTACGCCATGATCGACCGCGAGGATGACCTGACGATCGGCGTCAGATCGAGCGCGATCCTGTTTTCCGACATGGACAAGCTGCTGATCGGCGTGATGCAGGCGATGATGCTGTACGCGCTGGTGCTGGTCGGCCACGACATGCATTTTGGACGCTGGTACCAGGGCGGGGTGATCGCCGCCGGGGTGCTGTTCGTGTGGCAACAGTGGCTGATCAGAAAGCGCGAGCCCGCCGGCTGCCTGCGCGCCTTCCTTAACAATCAGTACGTGGGGCTCGCGGTATTCATCGGCGTGCTGCTGCAGTACGTGTACGCCACCTAGCGCGATTCGATGAGCGTCCACAAGAACAACACGTTGCCGACCCGGCTGGGGTTTGCGCTGCGGGGGCTGGCCTACGCGCTACGCACCGAGCGCAGCCTGCAGATCCAGGCGCTGGTGTTCATGCTGCTGGTCGTCGCGCTGGTGTTGCTTGAGCCCGAGCCGCTGTGGTGGGCACTGGCGCTGCTCGCCAGTGGCGCGGTGATCGCGGCGGAGCTCTTTAACACCGCGGTAGAGCGGCTGGCCGACGAACTGCACCCGCAGGACAGTCCCGGGATCGCCGTGGTCAAGGACTGTGCCGCCGCCGCCGTGCTGATCGCAGTCCTCGGCGCGCTCGGAGTCGCGGCGGCGTTGCTCGTGCACCTGATTTCCGTTTCGGGCCCTCTGTATAAATATTGATCAATTGTCGACTTTAGATTGGGCATCTCGTTGACATGCGGACGGGCGCTCGGGCATGGTCGCCGGCGACCGGCGGAGCGCGCGGTACGGGAGAAATCGGCATGCAGACGGCCCACGAAAGCGGAACCACTGGTTCCGTCCGCCACGACTGGTCGCTGACTGAAGCGCAGGCGCTGTTCGCGCTGCCCTTCATGGACCTGCTGCTGCGCGCCCAGCAGGTACACCGGGCGCACCACGAACCCAACACCGTACAGATGAGCACGCTGCTCTCGATCAAGACCGGCGCGTGTCCCGAGGATTGCGCCTACTGCCCGCAGAGCGTGCGTTATGAGACGGGTCTCGATCGCGAGGCACTGATGGACGTGGCGGCAGTGCGCGCCAGCGCCGTGCGTGCCAGGGCAGCCGGAGCGACGCGCTTCTGCATGGGCGCGGCCTATCGCTCGCCGAAGCAAAAGGACCTCGAGGTGATCGCACAGATGATCCGCGAAGTGCGCTCGCTCGGGCTCGAGAGCTGCGCGACGCTCGGCATGCTCACGCCGCTCCAGGCACAGGACCTCAAGTCAGCCGGCCTCGACTACTACAACCACAACCTGGATACCTCGGCCGAGTTCTACGGCGAGATCATCACCACGCGCAGCTACCAGGATCGGCTCGATACGCTCGCGGCCGTGCGCGCGGCCGGGCTTAACGTGTGCTGCGGCGGCATCATCGGCATGGGCGAGTCGGTGACCGACCGCGCGCAACTCCTGCGCACGCTCGCCAATCTCCCCGCGCACCCGGAGAGCGTGCCCATCAATCGGCTGGTGAAAGTCCCGGGCACGCCGCTCGCCAATGGCCCCGAGGTCGATCCGTTCGATTTCGTGCGCACCATCGCGGTAGCACGCCTGCTCATGCCCTGCGCGCACGTGCGGCTCTCGGCCGGACGCGATGAGATGAGCGATGAACTGCAGGCGTTGTGCTTCCTCGCGGGCGCGAACTCCATTTTCTATGGCGAGAAGCTCCTCACCACCGGCAACCCGGACGTGGCTGCAGACCGCGACCTGTTCGCCCGCCTCGGCCTGAAACCCGAAGCACTCAAGGCCGCGCCGCATGACGCGGCGGCGCCATTGACCGCGATCACGGCAACCGCGGCTGCGGCAACCGCGGCACGCTGAGGGTCGCGGGGCGCGGTCGGTGAAACGCGCAACAGCGGCGCTGACAGCCGTGCTGTCGCAGCTCGATGCCGCGCAGTTGCGTCGTCAGCGCACGACGGTGGAGAGTTTCCCGGCGGCCGGCACGCGCGCGGTGCGGGTCGCCGGCGGCCGCGAGCTCATCGACTTCAGCAGCAACGACTACCTCGGACTCGCGCGCCACCCGGGACTCGCGGCTGCCATGGGCGAATGTGCTGCGCGCACCGGCGCTGGCAGCGGCGCCTCGCACCTGGTCACGGGTCACGGCAGTGAGCACGCGCTGCTGGAAGAGGAGCTGGCGGCCTTCACGGGCCGCGAGCGCGCGCTGCTGTTCTCGACAGGCTACATGGCAAACCTCGCGGTGATGACGGTGCTCGCCGGACGCCGCGAGCGCGTGCTGCTTGACCGGCTGTGCCACGCCTCGCTCCTCGACGGCGCGCGCCTGTCGGGCGCGGCGTTCAGGCGTTTCGCGCACGCGGACTCATCCGCGGCGTCGGAACTGGCTGCCGCGGATCCGGGTCATACTGCCCTCATCGCCACCGACGGGGTGTTCAGCATGGATGGAGATCTCGCACCCCTCCCGCAGCTGGCACGCATCGCACGCGCACACGATGCGTGGCTCGTGGTCGACGACGCCCACGGCCTGGGCGTGCTGGGCGCCACCGGGGGCGGTGCGCTGGAGGTCTGCGGTGTTAAACCTGAGGACGCCCCGGTGCTCGTCGGCACCCTCGGCAAGGCCTTTGGGTCGTACGGCGCGTTCGTCGCAGGCTCCGCGACGCTGATCGAGCTGCTGATCCAGAAGGCGCGTACTTATATCTACACCACTGCACTGCCGCAGCCAGTCGCGGCCGTCACCCGCCAGGCGCTCAAGCTCGCGCAGTCCGAGAGCTGGCGGCGCGAACGCGTGCTGGCGCTCACGGCGCGCTTTCGGCGCGCGGCTGCGGCTGCCGGCGTGGTCCTCAGCGGCTCGACCACGCCGATCCAGCCCATTGTGCTCGGCAGCGCCGCCACCGCACTCGCGGCGCAGCGCAGCCTCGCAGAGGCGGGTTTCTGGGTGGTCGCCATCCGGCCCCCGACCGTGCCACAGGGCGCTGCGCGCCTGCGCATCACCTTGTCCGCGGCGCACGCCGAAGCCGAAGTCGATGAGCTGGTTGCGTGTCTGGCGCGTGCCTGCGCGGACGCGGCGCGGGGTGCGGCATGAGCGCTCTGCACTATGAAATGAGAGGTCGGGGGAAGGATCTGGTGTTGCTGCACGGCTGGGGGCTGAACCTCGGCGTGTGGGATGAGCTCGCGCGCGCGCTCGCCCGGCGCTTCCGGATTATTGCGATCGATCTGCCCGGACACGGTCGCAGCGACTGGGACTCAACGGCCGTGACTCCGGCGGCGCAGGCGTGGCGCGTGCACGAAACGCTCGCGCCCCTGACCGAGCGCTACTTCCTCCTGGGCTGGTCACTCGGCGGCCAGTTCGCACTGGATCTCGCCGCCGCCATGCCCGCAGGCGTCGAGCGCCTGGTGCTGGTTGCCACGACACCGAAATTCCTCGCCGCCCCGGGCTGGCGCTTTGGGATGGCCCCGGCTCTGCTGACGAAGCTCGCCGCGGCGCTGCGCGCCGGGCGCGACGGCGCGGTGGACGACTTTCTGGCGTTGTGTGCCCGCGGCGGCGCACCGCGCACGGCACTGAAGGTACTGGAGCAGCTGCGCCGCGCGCTCACCGAGCGCGGCGCTGCACACCCCGAGGCACTCGCGAATGGCCTGGAGAGACTTCGGGACTGCGACCTGCGCGCCGCGCTGCCGTTGCTGCGCGTGCCGGCGCTCGTCATCGCCGGCGGGCACGACCGCATTACCCGGGCGGCCGCCGCACGCGCGCTCGCGGCACGCCTCGACGGCGCCCGCTACGTTGAATTCGCCCGCGCGGCGCATGCACCCTTTCTGTCGCACCCGGCGCGGTTCGCACAGACGCTGTCGAGGTTCCTGCGTGGTTGAGGCGCGC
Source organism: Gammaproteobacteria bacterium (assembly GCA_003136935.1). GTDB lineage: Bacteria > Pseudomonadota > Gammaproteobacteria > Steroidobacterales > Steroidobacteraceae > 13-2-20CM-66-19. Next base: position 1,968 of record PLEC01000081.1, on the reverse strand, counting down.
GAACTCTTCGAGCTCGATCGCGTACGGCTGCGCGCCGCGTTCGAGCGCGCCAGCGCCGGCTACGAATCCGCCGCCAGCCTGCAGGCGCGGGTCGCCGCGGAACTGCTCGAGCGGCTCGCGGCGTTTGCCTTCGAGCCGCGCGTGGTGCTGGACCTCGGCGCCGGCACCGGCCGCGTCACACGGGAACTGAAGCGCCGCTACCCTCGTGCGCTCGTGATCGCGCTCGATCTCGCTCCGGGAATGCTGCGCGAGGCGCGCCGGCACCAGCACTGGTGGCGGCGTTTCGAGCGCGTCTGCGCCGATGCGCTGCGGCTGGCACTCGCAGACGCGAGCGTGGATCTGGTGTTCAGCAGCCTGATGCTGCAGTGGTGCGAGCCGCTGGGTGAAGCCATCGCCGAGGTGCGCCGCGTGCTCAGCCCCCAAGGTTTTTTTGCCTTCAGCACTCTGGGCCCCGACACCCTCAACGAGCTGCGCCAGGCCTGGTCGCAGGCCGATGGCTACAACCACGTGAATCATTTCGCTGACATGCACGACGTCGGCGACGCACTGGTGCGTGCCGGTCTCACCGAGCCGGTACTCGATGTCGAGCGCCTGGTGCTGCGCTACGCGGATGCGCTGACGCTGATGCGCGATCTGAAAGCGATCGGCGCCCACAACGCGACCGCCGGACGGCCGCGCGCGCTCGCCGGCCGCGCGCGACTCACCCGCATGCAGGACGCCTACGAGACGTTCCGCAGTGCGGGCCAGTTGCCCGCCACCTACGAGGTCATTTATGGCGCGAGCTGGGGGGCGGCCGGGCGCGGNNTGCGCCCTGACGCGGGGACTGACGTCCCTGGGATTGCGCGTGGCGGTGATGAAGCCGGTCGCCTCCGGGTCGGTGCGAACCACGGCGGGGCTGCGCAACGCGGATGCCATGGCCCTGGCACAGGCGTCCAATGTCACGCTGCCCTACGAGGACGTCAACCCATATTGCTTTGAACCGGCAATTTCGCCGCATATCGCTGCAAACGATGCCGGAATCAGCGTAGATATCGACAAGATCCGCCGCGGTTATGTGGCGCTGGCGGACTGCGCCGACTGGGTCGTCGTGGAGGGCGCCGGGGGTTGGCTCGCCCCCCTGAGTGACCGACGGCAGACCATGGCGGACCTGGCCTGGGCACTGGGCATTCCGGCCCTCATGGTCGTGGGCGTGAAGCTCGGGTGCCTGAACCACGCGCAGATGACGCAGATGGCAATCGAAGCGCGCGGCGTGAGCTTCGCGGGCTGGATCGCCAATCACCCGGAGGCGCCGATGGCGCGTGCGGCCGAGAATCTGGCGGCGCTGGAGCGGCTTCTCGGTGCGCCACCGCTCGGCCACGTGCCGTACTCACCCGGGGACACTTCCACGCTCGTGCTCAGGGAAGCCGCGGCGCGGCTCGTGGGTTCAGGATTACGCTTCTGAGTTACCATCGAATGCGTCGTGGAAGACGAGCCGCTGCGCATCGAGATCCGTCCGAACTGCTCGCTCAGCGTGCGCGGCGCGCGGGTATTTTTCGCCAGCGCGTGCCTCGTGCCGTTCGGCATGGGAGGCGTGTTCGCATGGAAAGGTTTCTGGCCGATCCTGCCGTTCGCGGGGCTGGAAATGGCGCTGCTCGCCTGGGCGCTCAAGGTGTCACTGGAGCGCCGTTTTCACCGCCAGACCATCACCGTGACCGAGGCTCAGGTNNCGTGTTCCCGCGGCATTGGGCGCAGGTTAAACTTCGGCGCCCCGCGGCGCGCTTGCATCCGAGCCGGCTCACGATCGAGTCGCACGGCCGGCAATACGAGCTGGGCGGCTTCCTCACGGAGGAGGAGCGGCGTGGCCTTGCACTTCGGTTGCAGCGTCACATCGGCCGCATCAAGTGAGTCTTTCGGAACGCACGCTGTAAGGCACGACAATAATGACGATTCGCGCAAAGCTCGCCTCTCTCGCCGGCGCCCTGGCTGCGG
>PLEC01000005.1 GCA_003136935.1 Gammaproteobacteria bacterium | reverse complement strand
GCAGCGCTCGCTCAGTGCGCTGACGACGTACCTCCGCACATCGGCGATCGGCTCCGCCAGCACAACTACCACGCCCGCAGCCCACGTCGGCGCCTCGTCTCTGCTCTTGGCGCAGCCGTGNNCAGAGCATGCGACTTGCCGATGTCACGATCCCACTCCCTGCCGGGTTCAAACCGACTGAAACAGCCTGCGTTCCCGCACCGGGTGGGTTGCAATTTGTCGGAACTTCATTCGCCGCGGCCGCGTCGAACTCGGGCGGATGCATGGACGTGTTCCTGGCCAGCAGCGCCAGCGCTCCAGCGGGCTCCGTGCCGGTGACGGTTGGCGACTACCAGGGATCCCTCGTCACTGATGCATCGACAGGCATTACGACCCTGTATGTGGCCATTCCTGCGGACCTCTACATCCATACGGTCTCGCCGAACGGAACGATCGACAGCCCCGTCGCTAGTATCGATCTAGTCCTGACGGCAACCGGACTGTCAACCAATCAGGTCGAGTCCATCGCTGCCGCAGGCATCCCCAGCACACCGATCGCACCCGCCGGCGCCTGCAGCGGAGCGTGCGGTTGAGCCGCTGAGCCACCTCTGCGCGATCCCCTTGTGGATCAGCGCAAAGGGCAATACCGGTGCCAGCGGCTCTGGCCACTAGGCACTGGTCCCCTTTACCAACAAGTTACACAGAGCAGCGGCGACCCGAATCGCGGAGCTACGAATTGACACCACTATCTCGCGGTCAAAAGATCTGTCAGGCGGATCAAGCGTCGTGAGATTGACTGCTTCAAGCAACGCTGTGCGAGCTACTATGATCAAACCAAAACCAACTCCCAATCGACTCCAGCACCCGATCCACTGGCTGCTGGGCTGCGTCGCCGTCGTCGCTCTGATCATTGCAGGGATCAGCCTCGACGCGAGCGCCATAGCGCAGGCGCGCTCGCCTGACAGCGGCGCACACCTCGCGTTCGGAGGACATCCTGCCACCGGCCGGCGTGGCGAGGCTACAGCCCTTCACCATGCCGACAACACTGCGACCAGCGCCGCGCTCGCCGAGCAGAACACGTCGACCTCCAAGTCCACGCAGGCTGCGCTGAGCGCCTCTCGGTGTCGTCACCATGAGCCTCCCGGCAAAGTGATGGCCGTCGATCTCGCCACCCAAGAGATCGTCTTCTATCGCGACGGATGCGAGCTGGGCACATCGCTGATCACCACTGGTCGGGCCGGCTTGCGAACGCCGACCGGGACCTACCATATCTTTGCCAAGTACTCGCCGATTGGGTTCTCTTCGCCGTGGCCGAAGTCGTCGCCCTACTACTACGCCCCAGAGAAGGCGCAATATGCGATGGAGTTCGCCGCCGGCGGATTCTTCCTGCATAGCGCCCCCTGGGAACCCCCGTCTGCGTTTGGGCCGAATAGCGAGAACGGCAGCTTCGCGAGCCACGGCTGCATACACATTCCTACGCCAACGATGCAATGGCTGTACTCGTGGGCGACGATTGGAACTACCCTGATCGTCAGTCCCTGATCGTTCGAGATCGCCTCCACATCAAGGTATTCGGGCTCACTTTAGTGACTACCTCTCGAAGTCAGCGGCCAGTCGAGCCATCCGGCGCCGGTAGTCCTTCTACCCCGGCGGCAAGAGGGGCTACGAATCCGCGTCACCGGGCACGTCAACCCTTGTCGGTTGAGCGCTGCGGGCGTCGAGATGGACGCGCCCCGAACGAAATGGCCGGCAGACTCGCTCCGTGCACCTCCTGGTGTCTCGCGTCGCTCCTGGAACGCCGGGATAGGCGTGCCGGTGGTGCGTGGTAATGCTCCGAGCACTCTTGTCTCAGATCCAGCATCGCCGAGGGCGGGCGGCGGCGGTCGCAGCCGGAATCCTTGTCGCCTCGGTAAGCTTTTCCCTGCTGACCGCGGCGACAACCACCAGCACGGCTGACGTGGTGGGCACCGTGGCGCGGAACCTGCGGCCGGCGTACGACATCCTGGTTCGCCCCCCCGGCTCCACGACCGCACTCGAGGCGAGCGAGGGCCTGGTCCGCGACAACTACCTGTCCGGGATCTTCGGAGGCATCACGCTGCAGCAGTACGCGCAGGTGAAGAAGATCCCCGGCGTTCAACTCGCCGCGCCGATCGCGATGCTCGGCTACATACTCGAGAGCATCACCCTGCCGGTCGACGTGACCGGCGACCTCACGCCGGCGGACGCTCAAGTCCTGACGCTCAGTGACACAGAGACCACGGACCGGGGGCTCACCAAGATCCCAGCTCGCCCGGCGGGCTACGTATATGTCACGAGTGACCCGATCCAGGGATATGCGTTGCCCACGCTCGCCACCATCAACGGAACGCAGGTCTTCGGTGCAACCGAGACGCTGCCGAGCGGGAAGCACATCACAATTTGCCCGCAGGTCACCATGGAGACCGCCGCCTCCCCGTTTATCGACTACGAGGCCGAGGATGGATCGTGCTGGTCCAGCCAGAACGGATACTACGGAGCGGTGACGGGACTGGGGCTTGGCCGGGTGGGTGCGTATATCA
>PLEC01000166.1:4037-10997 GCA_003136935.1 Gammaproteobacteria bacterium | reverse complement strand
TCCTGCAGGTTGCCGGCGCGAATGTCCTCGTCGCGGACGTATATATAAGGTATGTGCCGCTGATCGAGCGCGTAGCGGGCCCAGCCGATCGTGTCGGTATCGGCCCACGGCACCCACAGCCCCAGCCGCGGCGCGGGCGCCGCGTGCCTCGCGACGTCGGGAACCGAAGCGGCGCTCTCGAAATCCAGCCCCAGCTGCGCCGCCGTGTCGCGCACGGCAGCCGCAAGGCCCGCTTGGGGGCTAAGAATCCAGGACCCGGCCGGGTAGTCCGCGCCATTCACACTGAACGGCCGCTCCGCGATCGCAAGTCTGAAGCGCGCCAGCCGGTAACGCGCCTCGAGCAGTCCCTCCTGTCCGGTGTCCTTCACAACGTACACGGGACCCGCGCCTGACACCTGGCCTCGGATGTGCGGCGCCTCACTTAACGGTGTGAGGCTGGCCGCGCGCACCTGCGGATCCCCCGTCGGGATCGCCGCCAGGTGATAGTGGGCCGGCAGCTCCCAGGACACGTCGTCGTAGGGTTCGCCTGCGTCCTTCGGATAATTTTGGGCGCTGAGCAGATCCACCGCGTAGTCGCGATAGGGCTGATCGAGCCGCACGACATACGTACCGGCCGGGAAGGTGCCCTCCTTCAGGGTGAGCGGTGCCAGCGCGCGCTGCACTTCGATTCCCTGCGCGAGCAGGCGCGCGATGAGTTGCGCCACGCGGCTCGGGTCGCCCTGCCCGTCCGGAATGACGAACGCATAGGGGGTCTCCTCCACCCCCCGGCGCCAGGAGTGCAGGCCTTTCAGGTAGAAATTTCTGAGCAGCTCCTTCGACTGCCGCGCGGCGTCATCCAGTGCGGCGAGCGCTGCGGTCTCGGTGTAATTGAGGTTGTCGCGCGCCGACCAGCGAAACTTCCCGCCCGGCGGGGGTAACGGCCGATACCAGTCGCGACTGCGCTCATCGGCGGGCACCTCCCGCAACAGCGTTTCGGCCGTGCCGTTGCCGAAGGTCTCGTAGCCGCGACCATCGGAATTGTGGTTGGTCGCGATCGAATCGAGGTACAGGTGCGCAAAATCGTCGCCGAAATTCCAGCTCCACACCCCGGGCATCCCTAGCGCGGTCAGGGCCTGGACCTCGTGGAAGGACAGTTCAAGGCGTTCCTCGTAGGAGAGCGGATCGACGTGCTCGTTGGTCGGGCCGGTGCCATTCCACGTCAGAAGCAGCGCCTCGCTCTCGTGCAGATCGTGCACCACCTGCGGATGCCACTCCTGGAACATGCGCCACACCGCTTTCGTGGTCTCGTGAACCTGCTGGTGCGCGTCGCGATTGATGTCGACGAACGCGTACTTCGACCAGTAGGGTGGCGCCTGCCGTGGCAGGCTCGCAAAGTCCGTCTTGCCCTTCAGATAGCGGTAGAACCACTCGACCTGCTTGTCGCGACCGTCCGGATTGGAGACCGGGTTGATCAGCACCACGAGATTCTCGCGAATGCGCCGGATCATCGGCTGTTCCGAGACCGCGAGGCGATAGGCCAGCTCGAGCACGGCTTCGGTCGAACCGGTCTCGTCGGAGTGCAGCGCCGCGTTGAAGTAGTAGATCGGGCGCGCGGTCGCCACGATCTGTTCGGCGGCCGCCGCGTCTGTTCGGCGCGGATCCGCCAGCGCCGCGGTCGCGGCCTTGAGACGCTCCAGATCCCGGATGCCCTGCTCGTCCGCGATGGCGAGCAGCACGATGTCGCGGCCCTCTTCCGAGCGCCCGATGGTAAACAGGCGCACACGCGGCGAGGACGCGGCCAGCGCCCGGCAGTAGGCGTAGGCCGTCGAGGAATCCGCCAGCTCGCCCGGCGCCCCGGGAATGCGGTGCAGAAACGTCCGCGGTGACGCGACGCTCGCGGATGCCGGGAGATTCGCGACCCAGGGGGAGAGAAAGCGTGACTCGGTGGTCGCCCCCGCGATCTCCTGCTCGGAGCCCGGCTCGGGTGTATCCGCAGCCACCGGCTGCGCGCTGAGCATTCGCGGCAGCAGTGCGATGAGAGTCAGGAGTACCAGCCGCTTGTCGAACATGAGTTCTTCCTCGCGCTTCGGCCGCAGATTTCCCGGCAGTGGCAAGCATAACGGGTCGATGCGATCATCGCCCGATGAAGCTGGACCTCGATTTTGTTCGCCAACAGTTCCCCGCGTTCGCTGAAGCCTCGCTCGCGCAGCACGCATTCTTCGAAAACGCCGGCGGCTCCTATGCCTGCGGACCGGTGGTGAGCCGACTGGGGGAATACTACCGGCGACTCAAGGTGCAGCCCTACTACGCGTTTCCCGCCTCCACCGAGGCCGGGGAGTGGATGGACGCGGCGCGCGCGCGCCTGGCCGAATACCTCGGCGTCACCGCGCAGGAGGTGCATTTCGGCCCATCGACCTCACAGAACACCTACGTGCTCGCGCAGGCCTTGCGCACGGTACTTAAGGCAGGTGATGAGATTATCGTCACCAATCAGGATCACGAGGCCAACAGCGGCTGTTGGCGGCGACTCGCCGCGCAGGGAGTGATCGTGCGGGAATGGCGGGCGGATCCGCAAACGGGCGCGTTGGACGAAGCGCAACTGGACCGCCTGCTGACCGGGCGCACGCGGCTCCTCACCATGCCGCATGCGTCAAATGTTGTGGCGCACATCAATCCGGTGGCGCGGATCGTCGCCCGGGCACGCCAGGCAGGCGTCATCACCGTCATCGACGGCGTGGCGTGGGCGCCCCATGGCTTGCCCGACGTCGCGGCGCTGGGCGCAGACGTTTACCTGTTCTCCCTGTACAAGACCTACGGCCCTCACCAGGGAGTGATGGTCGTGCGCGCTGAGCTGCTCAGTCGGCTTGCCAACGAAGGCCACTACTTTAATGAAAGAGAGGCGCTGAAGCGCCTGGTGCCCGCCGGACCCGATCATGCCCAGATCGCCGCCGCGCGCGGCATAGCTGAATACTTCGACGCCCTGGATGCGCATCACGGTGAGCCGAGCGCCCCCACTACCCCAGCCGGCCAGTCTGCCCGCGCCGAGCGCGTCCGCCGGTTGCTGCGCAGCGCCGAACTGCCGCTCCTCGCGACAATGCTCGAACATCTTGCGGCGCGCCGGGACATCCGCCTGCTCGGGCCGGCCGCAGCGCAGGAGCGCGCCGCCACCGTTTCCTTCGTGACCAACACGATTGATCCGGGGCAGGTGGTGAGGGCGCTGGCCGAGCGCGGATTCATGGCCGGCCACGGCAACTTCTATGCCGTGCGCCTCCTTGAGGCCATGAACGTGAACCCGGACCGCGGCGCCGTGCGTCTGTCGCTGCTGCATTACAACTCGCCCGGCGAGGTGGCGGGGGTCATGGAGGCGCTGGACCAGATCCTCGCGCAGCACGCGCGCTCGCCATGACTCGTGCTGCCATGGCGCGCAACCCGCGGTACGATGTCCTGTTCGAGCCGGTGAAGATCGGGCCGGTCACGGCCCGCAATCGCTTCTACGCGGTGCCGCACGCCGCCGGCATGACCAACTCGATGCCGCACATGCGCGCCGCGTTCCGCGAAACCAAGGCCGAAGGCGGCTGGGGCGTGGTCTGCAGTGGCTATGTCTCCATTGACCCCAGTTCCGATGACACGCCCCTGCCCTGCGCGACCCTTTGGGATGACGAGGATATCCGCTCACACGCGCTGATGACGGAGGCCGTGCACAAACACGGTGCGCTCGCGGGCGTCGAACTGTGGCACGGGGGTGGGTCGGTCATGAACCGCACCAGCCGCGTGGCGCCGCTGTCGCCTTCCGGCACCTCGTGGATGCCCACGCACGTCAATTTCATGGGCAACCAGCGGCCGCGCAGCATGGAGAGGCAGGACATCCGTCAGGTGCTCGACTGGCAGGCGCAGGCGGCGCGCAGGGCGCAGCGTGCGGGTTTTGACATCGTCTACGTTTACGCGGGCATGGGTTACCTGCCCTACGAATTCCTGTTGTCCGACTGGAACCAGCGCACCGATGCCTACGGCGGCAACGTGGAGAACCGCGTGCGCTTCGTCAGGCAGCTGCTTGAGGTCACGCACGAAGCGGTGGCCGGCAAGTGTGCAGTGGCGCTGCGCATCAGTCTCGAAGAACTGCGCGCGCGCCCCAGCGCGGTCGCGCCCTCCGAGGCGCACGAGGTCGTGGGTCTGCTCGCGCAGCTGCCCGACCTGTGGGACGTGAAGCTCGATTCCTCACCGACGGACTGTTCACCCTCGCGCTTTTCCGCGGAAGGCAGCCACGAGCCAGTCATCGAATTCGTCAAGAAGCTGACGACGCGACCCGTGGTAGGGGTTGGGCGTTTCACTTCTCCCGATGCGATGGTCGGGCAGATCCGGCGCGGCGTGCTCGACCTGATCGGCGGCGCGCGACCCTCGATCGCCGATCCGTTCCTGCCGAGGAAGATCGATGAGGGGCGCGAACAGGATATCCGCGAATGCATCGGTTGCAATATCTGCATCTCCAGCTGGCACGACAGCGTGCCGGTGCGCTGCACGCAGAACCCGACGATCGGCGAGGAATGGCGCCGCGCCTGGCATCCGGAGCGCATCGCGTCCGCCGCCAGCGACGCCTCGATCCTCATTATCGGCGCGGGACCGGCGGGCCTGGAATGTGCGCTTTCACTGGGTCGGCGCGGCTACGCGGTGAGCGTAGCGGAGGCCGCGCAGGAGATCGGCGGACGCCTGCGCTTCGAGACCCGGCTGCCCGGTCTTGCCGGCTGGGGACGTGTGCTTGACTGGCGTCGCGGCCAGCTCGAGCAGTTGTCGAACGTCACCATCTATCGCGGCAACCGGCTGTCGGCGGACGACATCCTGGAGCTCGGTAACACCCACGTGGTGATCGCGACCGGATCGCGCTGGGCACGCCTGCTCTACTCGCCGCTCGAACTTCCCGCAGGTCCGCTCGAGGGACCCAACGTCTACACGCCCGACGACGTCGCCGACGGCGCTAAGATCGAAGGACCCGTGGTCATCTATGATTTCGACAACTACTACATGGGCAGTGTGCTCGCCGAGCACCTGGCGAAGGCCGGCGAGCACGTCAGCTACGTGACGCCGGCCGGACACGCCTCGGCCTGGGCCGTCATGACCAACGAGCAGCCACAAATTCATCGCGCGCTGTTCGCCGCCGGCATTGCCGTGCACACGCTGTCGCGGGTTGCGAACTTCCAGAACGGCGAGCTCACGCTCGTCAATCAGTTCACCACGGCCGAGCGCCGACTGCCGTGCCAGTCACTGCTCATCGTCGGCGCGCGCTTTGCCAATGACTCTCTGCACGGGGCGCTTGCGGTGCGGCAAGACGACCTCAGGCGCGCCGGCACCCTGTCGGTAACGCGGGTTGGAGATGCCGCCGCTCCCGGGGCGATCGTGCACGCGGTCTACAGTGGCCATCGTTACGCGCGCGAACTGGACGCCGACCGCGCGAGCCTCACCTGCCGGCGTGATGCGCCGCTGAACCGCCAGAATGGGGCCGATGCCGGTACCATGGGAAACCGCACATGAGCGCGCACGTCCCCCCCGCGGTTGCAGGTCTCGAGCCCACGCTGCCCTCCAGCTGGTACCGCTCGCCGCAGGTGTTTGCACTCGAGAAGGAGCGCATTTTCTGCCGCGAGTGGATCAGCGTCGCCCGCGAGGAGGAGCTGGCCGCGCCCGGGGCGCACCAGGTGCTCGACATCCTCGGCGAAAGCATCCTCCTGGTGCGCAACCGCGAAGGACAGCTGCGGGCCTTCTACAATGTCTGCCGGCACCGCGGCTCGCGTCTGTGCCGCGACACGCAGGCGGGCGCCGCGCAGGCAGTACTTGGTGGTGGCATCGCCGGCGGCCGTATCACCTGTCCCTACCACCAGTGGACCTACGACCTCGACGGTCGCCTGATCGCAGCCCCGTATCTCGCTGGCGAGCCCGGCTTCGACAAGTCGCTCTTCAGCCTCTACCCGGTCGGCGTGGAAACCTGGGGCGGCTTTATTTTCCTGAACCTGAGCCCCGCCAAAGCCGTGCCGCTGCGTGAGCAGCTCGCGGGGATCCCCGCACGCCTCGCGCGTTACCCCTTAAGCGAGCTGCGCATCGGGCGCACGATTCGCTACCAGGTCGACGCCAACTGGAAGGTCATCTGCGAGAACTACAACGAGTGCTACCACTGCGCGGGCGTGCATCCGGAGCTGTGCGCCCTGGTGCCGGCGTTCCGCGACCGCGGCGGCGCCAACCTCGACTGGGCGCGCGGCATCCCGCATCGTCCCGGCGCCTACACGTTCACGAGCTCCGGGGTGACGCGGCGGCGCGCCTTTCCGGGTCTGGACGCCGACGAGCAGGTACGTCACAAGGGTGAGCTCGCCTACCCGAATCTTTTTCTCAGTCTGGCCTGTGATCACGCCGCGGTCTTCATTCTTGAGCCGCGCAGCGCCACGCGTACCGACATCGCGTGTCATTTCCTGTTCGAACCGTTCGAGATCGCAAAACCCGACTTTGATCCCAGCGATGCCAGTGAATTCTGGGACGTGGTGAATCGCCAGGACTGGGCGATCTGCGAAGCGGTGCAGCAGGGCATCAGCGCCCGCGTGCACGAACGCGGCTACTACGCGCCCATGGAAGACTTCAATCTCGACATCCGTCGCTACGTGCTCGAGCGCATCGGCGACGCAGTCGGGGTTGCGTGACGCACAGCCTGGCGGCGAGCGTTGCACGCCGGGCGCCCCAGCGCGTGCGGGTGCGCAGGAAGATCTACCTGTTCCTCTTTGCCTTCGGGTTCATCGCCTACCTGCAGCACGCCAGCATCACCATCGCCGGCGTACCCATGATGCCGCAGCTCGGGATGAACGAGGTGCAGCTGTCGTGGCTCTTCGACGCCTTCATCCTCGGCTACACCATCATGCAATTCCCGGGCGGCCTGCTCGGCCAGCGCTTCGGGGCGCGCCTCACGTTCGTGGCGATCGGACTCGTGGCATTCGCCGCCATGCTGGCGAC
>PLEC01000166.1:3611-3996 GCA_003136935.1 Gammaproteobacteria bacterium | reverse complement strand
GCTCCGCTGCTCATCGCGCCGCTCATGACCGCATTTGGCTGGCAGCGGGCGCTGTTGTGGACCACCTTGCCGGCGCTCGCCGTGATCGTGTGGTGGGGCTGGTACGCCCGCAACACCCCGGCGGAGCACCCCGGTATCAGCGCCGAGGAACTCGCGGAACTCGGGCCGACCTCCGCAGGTTCCGCGCCCCAGCCCATGAGTTGGGCGCGCGCCTGGGCGCTGCTGAGGGATCGGGACGTCCTGCTCCTGACGGTGTCCTACCTCTTTATGAACTACGTCTACTACCTCTTGTCGACGTGGGTCTTCTTCTACCTGGTGCAGGAGCGTCATTTCACGATACTCGAGAGCGGCTTCCTGGCCGCGGCACCCCCGCTCGCGGCCGCCG
>PLEC01000166.1:3327-3581 GCA_003136935.1 Gammaproteobacteria bacterium | reverse complement strand
GGCGCTGGCGTTGTGCTACGCATGCGTGGAGCTGAACGAGGGGCCGTACTGGGCGGCCATCATGCACGTGGCGCGCACCGACAGCATGGCGGCCTCGGGGATACTCAATACCGGGGGCAATATCGGCGGCCTCATCGGGATTCCGATCGTAGGCTACCTTGCTCAGCACCAGGCCTGGACGAGTGCCTTCCTGCTCGGGGCGGTGCTCGCCGTGGCAAGTGCCGCCGCCTGGCTGTTCGTGGACCCGACCCGCG
>PLEC01000166.1:0-3311 GCA_003136935.1 Gammaproteobacteria bacterium | reverse complement strand
GCAAGCTGCGCATGCACTTCGCCGGTGCGGCCCGGCCAGTCGATGGTGCCGGACACGGTGACGTCCTCGGTCCAGCGCACATCCTTCAATGTCAGGTGGTAGCCCGCGCCCGCCTTCGCCACGGCGAAGGTGCCCGCGCGCAGGCCGACGCCGTGCCCTTCGCCGTTGTCGCGCGCGCGGGCGATCGCATCCTCGCTGGTGAGAAGCGCCGCGGTGACGACGCGCAGCACCGCGTCGTCCACCTCGTTGCCGGGTGCGGCCGTGGCCGGATTGAGCGCGGAAGCCTCGCGGGCGAAACGCGGCACGAGGCGCACCGGCGGCGTGGCCGCCGCGCAGCTCACATCGCCCACCGCGAGCGTATCCAGGAAGCGCCGTGCGATCACTTCCCCGCACTCGCTGCGCGAGTGCGGCTGGGCGTTGTCGTGGAAACCGTTGGCGACGATCACGTGGGAGGCGTGCGCGAAGTGCGCCGCGGCTTCCTGCGCACCCGCGGCCGGGGTCATGTTGTCGAGCTCACCGGAGATCACGAGCACCGGGACGTCCGGGTACTTTGCGCCAGCCGCGAGGGACATGGGCGGCGGTGCACCCGCCGGCAACACCGGCCAGCCCACGCACTGGTCTAGATAGGAGTAGTCGAGCGGCATGCGGCGGTATTCGGCAATGGTGAAGGGCGCGTAGGTGTCGGGGGCCTCGCGCTCACGGGCCGCGATCAGCGCATCGCGCTCTCGGCGCCGCGCCGGCGGTGCAAGATGCATGTCATAGATCTGCGGCTCGTCGTGACAGGTGATGGCAATGGCCTGTCCGGAGCTGAAAACGACCGGCGAGCCGGTCGGATCACGCGAGTCCACGCTGTTCAAGGTCTCGGCCATCAGGCGCAGAAGCGGTGCCTGATCCCCCTGCATGAAGGCACGCGCCGCGGCATCGGTTTCGCGCACGCTCGCATAGGGGGGGGAGCTGCCGAACATCACGATCGCAAGCGCGGTTGCATCGGCGGTGAACTTGAGCCCCTTGCCATCAGTCGTGCGTGCGTGCGCGGCAAACGGATGCTGGCGGAGCGAGGCGAGCGCGGGCGCGATGTGATCCATGGAGCTGCCGGGGATCGCCGCACAGGCCGGTGAGCGCGCACAGGCGAGGTTGAACTTCTCGCGCATGGCCGGCGCGTAGTATACGGCCCAGGCATCGTTCGCACCGTCGGCCGCAAAAGCGGCATCCAGGATCACCGCGCGCAGCATCTCCCCGTGCCGCTGCGCGAAGCGCTGCACGAAGTGGGTCGCCGAGGAGTTGCCGTAGAGCCCGATGCGGGAGATCCCGAGCGCGCTGAGCAGCGCCGCGAGGTCATCGGTCGCCGGCGCGATGCCGTACAGGTTCGCTTTCGCGCCGAGCAACCGCCCGCATTCGCCCATGCCCTCTTCGGTCAGCACCGGCGCCTTCTGCAACGCCTTGCAGTCCACGGCGCCTGAGCGTCCGGTGCCACGGTTATCCACCAGTAACACGTCGTAGCGGTCGCGCAATGGACCAAAAAGACCTAGGTATTCATCGCGGGAATCGGTTGAAGGGTAGCCGGGGCCGCCCTCGACCGCGACCAAGGTCCCCGCGGCAGGCCCTGGTCGCGAATGCGGGTAGAACTCGAAGTAGAGGGGGACGGTCCCGGGAACGATGCCATCCGGATCGAGCGGCCGCTTAAGCGTGCCGCACCACGGCGCGCCCGAGTGACAGGGGTGGAGCACCAGCTGTCCCACGCGTAGCGTGGCGGGGGAGGCGCTCGCGCCTGCCGCTACGGGCGGGGCTGTGAGCACGCCGGCCGCGTGCGCAAGCCACACGCTTATTACAGCTGCGCTGAGAGAGCCTCGAGTCAGAATCGCCTCGTCGTCACGCAGCTATTGTAACGTCATTTTGAGGCGCGCTAGGCTTGCCGCCCGGCATCGTGCGTTTTGGGGAGCAGTCAGATGTTGAAACATGTCGTCTCGTGCACGCTGGTCCTGCTCCTGGCAGCCCTCCTCCTTCCGGCAGCGCAGGCGCAGTCGCCGCCGCCGCTCAAGACCCGCAACGTCGTACTCATCGTCAGCGACGGCGTGCGCTGGCAGGAGGTCTTCACCGGCGCCGACGCCACGCTGCTCAATGAAAAGGACGGCGGCATCTGGGACAAGGAGGAGGATCTGCGTCGTGAGTTCTGGCGCACCGACGCCAGCGAGCGCCGCAAGGCCCTGTTTCCCTTTTTGTGGACCACGGTCGCCGCGCACGGCCAGATCTTCGGCAACCAGGCCCGCGGCAGCATCGCCCGCGTCACCAACGGACTGGCCTTCTCCTACCCTGGGTACAACGAAATGCTGACGGGCCATCCTGATGCGCGCGTCAACTCGAACGAGTTCGGCCCGAACCCCAACATTTCCGTCTTCGAATGGCTGAACACCCTGCCGGATCTGCACGGGCGTGTCAGTGTGTATGCGACCTGGGCAACGTTCAAAGACATCTTCAACGTGCGCCGCAGCCATCTGCCGTTACACGTGGGATGGGACCTGCCCTATCAAGGCCCGCTCAGCCCCCGACAGGAGCTCCTAAACCAGCTTTACCAGTCCACGACGCGGCTGGACGACGAGGACGTCTACGACGCGTTCCTGCAGGTCCCGCTGCTGGATTCCTTCGCAAAAGATCAGCCGCGCGTGCTGTTCGTCGGCTACGGCGAGACGGACAATTGGGCGCACGCCGGCCGCTATGATCTCGTGCTCCACAGCGCGCATCTGTTCGACCATTTTGTCGAGCAGCTGTGGAATACCCTGCAGCGTCTGCCGGCGTATCACGATCAGACTACCTTCATCATCACCACCGATCATGGCCGCGGCAGCGGGCCGGTCGAGTGGAAGGAACACGGGGTCGAGCAAAAAGGCTCGGAGAACATCTGGATCGCGGTGCTCGGCCCGGACACCCCAGCGCTCGGCGAGCGCAGTCAGGTCGCGGAGGTTCACCAGGCCCAGATTGCGGCCACCGTCGCCGCGCTGCTCGGCGAGGACTACCGCAAGGCCGTACCGGCCGCGGCCGCGCCCATCGCCGAGATCCTGGGCAACGGTCCGTCTACGAGGCGTTGAGGATTCGCGTCGCGCGTCGGCTACGCGCGCTCGCGCAACGGCTACAGCGGCGCACGCTGGGGCTCCCTATGCCGTAGTGCATCGCGTGCGCTACCCTGAATGTACGATGCGCATCCTGCTCGTCACACCCCCGATGATCCAGCTGAATACACCGTATCCGGCGACGGCGTATCTGATGGGCTTTCTGCGCCTGCACGCAGCCGACCTCGGGCTCGAGCTGAGGCAAGC
>PLEC01000078.1 GCA_003136935.1 Gammaproteobacteria bacterium | reverse complement strand
GAGCGCACCGTGGAGCGCGAGTCTCCCGTGGCCCTGACGCTGGCGCAGGGCGTGTCACGCGGCGAGCGCATGGACCTGGTGGTGCAGAAAGCCACCGAACTCGGCGTGTCGTGCATCGTGCCGCTGCTTACGGAGCGCAGTGTCGTGCGGCTGGATGTGCAACAGGCGGCCCGCAAGGTCGCTCACTGGCGCGGTATTGCCATCGCCGCGTGCGAGCAAAGCGGCCGCAACCGTGTGCCGGAAGTGGCGACGCCGCTGGCGTTGCGGGAGTTCGTGCGCGATGCTGCGCGTGCCGGCGCGCGCCTGCTGCTGTCCCCGGCCGCACCGCTGCGGCTGGATGATGTCCCGCCACCAGTCACGCAGGCCACGGTGCTCATCGGCCCGGAGGGGGGGCTTAGTGAGTCAGAGGAGCANNCGAGTGCTGTCAGAAGGGCAGCTGACGGTGGACACATGTCAGGCGCTGATGCTGGTCTCTTCGGCGATCATCTCTTCCAGGCGCTCAAGATCGGGAACCAGCGGCGTCTCATTCACCATGCGGATCTGGCAGATGACCGGGGTGCGCTCCGGGAACACGCGCGAGTTGTCCGGGCGCACGACGTCCGAGCTCACGCGCACCAGCTGCGGGAAGCCCTGTGAAACGAGCGCGAAGTTGCCGCCTTCAACGCGCGTGCCGAGGGCGTGCAGCACCACGATGCGGGTGCGGCCGCTCGCCGGCGGGATCATCTGGCCACANNGGCGGCGCGCCGGTCATCTCCGAGGGCGTATGAAAGCCGATGACCTCGGCGACGCAGGCGCGCGGAATGATGAGGCGCCCGTCGACCAGCGGCACCAGCAGGCTGTAGATCTCGTTGACCCGTTCGGCCATGGGTGCTCCCCGATCCTATGCCTGGGCGCGCAGCGCGGCGCGCCGTCGCTCCACCAGCGGCGCGATCGCATCGAGCAGCTGCGCCTCCTGGTAGGGCTTGCCCAGGTAGTCATCAACACCGAGCTCAATGGCGCGGGCGCGATGCTTCTCGCCGACGCGTGAGGTAACCATGATGATCGGTACGTCCTTCAGGCGCGGGTCGTTGCGCACGTGCGCGGCGACCTCGTAGCCGTCCATGCGCGGCATTTCGATGTCGAGCAGGATCACGTCCGGCACGTTGTCCTGCAGCAGCGCCACCGCGTCCATGCCATCGCGCGCCGTGATCACCCGCATGCCGTTGCGCTCCAGCAGCCGCTGGGTCACGCGCCGCACGGTGATGGAATCATCCACCACCATCGCGAAGGTGCGCCGGTCGCCGCGTTCTTTAGGCGCCGGCGGCGCGCTGGTGCGCGTGCGCCACTCCGCGCGCACCAGCGTGTTGATGTCGAGGATGATGACGATGCGGCCGTCGCCGAGGATCGTGGCTCCGGAGATACCGCGAATCGCCGAGATCTGCGGCCCCACGGATTTCACGACGATTTCGCGGCTGCCCACCAGTTCGTCCGTGACCAGCCCGGTGGAGTGCTCGCCGGCGCGCACCAGCACCACCGGGATGGTGACGTCCTGAGCGGTGAGCTCCGAGGGCGTCAGCCCCACGAAGGTGGCGAGGTGCTGGAAACGGTACTTCTGGCCGCCGTATTCGAACAGCGCCGCGTCACGCCCCAGATGCGCGCCGACTTCGGCCTTCGAGAGGCGCAGCACGCCTTCGACCGTCGGCAGCGGCAGTGCGTAGTACTCCTCGTCGGTACGCACGACGAGTGCATGGCTGATCGCCAGGGTCAGCGGCAGGCGCACGGTGAAGACCGTGCCCTCGCCCGCCTTGGTCTCCATGTGCAGCGCGCCACCCAGGCGCTTGATCTCGGTGGCGACCACGTCCATGCCGACGCCGCGGCCGGCCTGCTGGGTGATCGCACCCGCGGTGGAGAACCCCGGCTCGAGAACGAGCTGCATGGCATCCTCATCGCTCAGGGTCTGCCCGGGCGCGATGAGCCCGAGTGTCTGGCCTTTGTCGCGGATCGCCTTGAGATTCATGCCACCGCCGTCATCGGTGAGACGCACCATGACCTCGGCGCCCTCACGATGCAGTTCCAGCAGGATGTGTCCGGTGTCCGGCTTGCCACGCTGCACGCGCTCCTCGGGCTTCTCGATGCCGTGCACGACGGCGTTGCGCAGCATGTGTTCAAACGGCGGCAGCATGCGCTCGAGCACCTGGCGGTCGAGTTCCCCGGCGGCACCCTCGACGGTGAGCTCGGCACGCTTGCCGCTGTCGGAAGCCGCCTGGCGCACGATGCGCGCGAGGCGCTGCACGTGGCGCTGGAAGGGCACCATGCGCGTGCGCATGAGGCCGTTCTGCAGCTCGGTAATCGTCCGCGCCTGCTGCTGCAGCAGGGTCTGGGTGTCCTTGGCAAGGTTCGCCAGCAGCTGCTGGATGCTCGCCACGTCGTTAGCCGTCTCGGCGAGCGCGCGCGAGTACTGCTGGATGGAAGAGTAGCGGTCAAGTTCCAGCGGATCGAACTCGCTGCGGTGCGGGCCTTCATCCTCGTGCTTGTGGAGGATCTGCGCCTCGGTCTCGATCTCCAGGCTGCGCAGCTGCTCCTTCAGGCGCGTGACGGTGCGCGACAGCTCGCCCAGGTTGAAATCGAACGAGCCGAGCTGCTGTTCGAGGCGCGCGCGCGCAATGCTGGCTTCGCCAGAAATGTTCAGCAGCTGATCGAGAAGATCGGCGTCGACGCGCGCCATTTCCTGGCGCTCGCCGCCGGCGACCGGTTCACGCCCCGGGGGAACCGGCTGCGGCGGAAGCAGACCTTCCTCGGCCTGCGCTTCACCGCTCTTCGAGCGTGTGAACGCCACGGTAGCAGCGACGCCACCACTGGCGATCGCCAACGGCAATGCGGCTGCGGACGCAGCGGGCGCGGCGGGTACAGGCGTCGCCGGCTCGGACTGCGCCTGCGCCGGCTTGGCGGCCGGCGGCTCATTGGCGAGCAGCAGCTCCGCATTCAGGCGGGCGAGCATGTCGGTGTCCGAAGTTGGTGCCGTTGCCGGTGGCGGCGGTGCGATGGGTGTGACGGCTGCGGGCACACCGCTGGCGTCGGCATCGGGCGAACCGCCGGGCTGTGAAAGACCCTGGATGCGCCCAATGATGGCGCGCGCGGGCGCCACACGGCGGCCATTGGCCACCTGCTCGCGCATGCGCGCCAGCTCGTCGAGGCTCGCCTGGATGGTGTCGAACAGGGCATCGTTGGCCAACACCGCGCCGTTATCGACCTGCAGAACCAGGCTTTCCAATTCGTGGCTGAGGTCGCCCATCGCCGTGATGCCCGCCATGCGGGCGCCGCCCTTGAGCGTATGCAGCGGGCGCTTGAGCGCGAGACGGTAGTCCGCGCTGCCCGGCTGCGTGCGCCAGTCACCCAGGGCGTGCTCGGAGGCATCGATGAGCTCGGTGGCCTCATCGGTGAAAATCGCGGCCACTTCAGGATCGAAGTCGGCAGGCTCGTCGACGGCTGCCTCAGCAGCCTCACCCGCTGCGGCGGGAGTCGCGGTCGCGGCGATGCGCTGGTCGAGCACCTTGTCGGCCTGTGTGATCCGCTCGAGCAATTGCCAGTGGCTGACGAAATATCCGGTGGACTCATCGAGGTGCGACGCCACCGCTTCCATGGCACTCATGCAGTCGTTGAGCAGCGCCAGGTCCGCGGTTCCTACTCCCAGGCCGCTGCTGAACGCGCGCCGCAGCCAGTGATCAAGCGGCTCCGCGAGCCGGATGCCGTGGCGGGCCTGCGCCATCTTTGAGCTGCCCGAGAGCGTGTGGCAGGCGCGGTAGACCTCTTCGGGCAGCGCATGCGGCTCGGGCAACTGCGCTTCGCGTGCCAGCCAGGCCCGCACGGCGGCCACATGCGCGCCCGTCTCGCGCGCGTAGATATCGCGCAGCGTGTCGTCCTGGAGCGCGGGGGTCTGTGCGGGAAGTGCCGCCGCTGCCAGCGGCGCACCCGCCGAGGCAACAACCGTGGTCGCCTGCGGCGGGTAATGTGCGCCCGGCGCCGCAGGCGGCTGCCCAGCCGGGCGTTTGCCGGTGGCGTCGGCGCGCCCAGTACCCGCGCCGGGCGGCTCGGCGGCTTCCTCCTCCGCCGGCTCCGGCGTGCTATGCACTGCAGCACCCTGACGCCCAGCGGCGAGTGCATGCGCCCGTGAGACGATGCCGGCAATATCCGCACGCGGCGCGACGCCGGTCTCCAGGTGCTCGACGAGTTCAGGCAGCGCGCCGACGGCGGCGCGCAGAGTCTCCAGAATGGCAGGCGAGCGGGTGAGCGTGTTGTCGAGCACGCGATTGACGAGATTCTCGACCGACCAGGCGAATTCGCCCAGTTCACGCGCCCCAACCATGCGGCCGCTGCCCTTGAGCGTGTGGAACGAGCGACGCACCGTGACCAGCGCCTCGCGCTCGAGCGGGTTCTGGTCCCATTCGGGGAAGAAGTGCTGGATCCGCGCGAGTTCCTCGCGCGCTTCCTCGATGAAGAGCGTCGCCAGTTCCGGGTCGGCATGCTCGGCGAGCGCAGCGAGCCGCGCGGTCGAGGATGCAGCGAGCGTGGGCGCTGCGGCCGCATCCATCGCGTGCATGTCCGCCCGGGCTACGGCGGCGGCCGCGCCGGTCTCCGGCAGCGTACGCGTGAAGGCCGCCGGGATGGCCGGCGCCACCGTCGGTACCGGGGGCGTCGGCTCCTGCTCGAGCGCCTGCACACAGCCCTGCGCGTTGTCGAGCATGTACCAGGGGTCCGCGCGACCGGCCTGCAGCGTCTCCATGTAGTACTCGACGCTGACGATCGCATCGGCGAGGCGGTCCACGAA
The DNA here is from genome assembly GCA_003136935.1 of Gammaproteobacteria bacterium. GTDB lineage: Bacteria > Pseudomonadota > Gammaproteobacteria > Steroidobacterales > Steroidobacteraceae > 13-2-20CM-66-19. The sequence continues at coordinate 12,547 of PLEC01000078.1, read as the reverse complement.
CCCCGGTGGCAGTACGTGCACGCCGGGCTGCATCACGCGCTTCAATTGCATGGTGATGCCGTCGATGACTTCGACCGCGCGCGACTTGCCGAGCATCAGCAGCCCCGCCTTGATGCCGCGCATCAGGTCCTGCCAGCTGTCAAGGCCGGCCGCGTCGAGCGTGCCGCCGACACTCTGGGTGACCGCTTCCTTGATGCGCGCGAGATTCACGATGCACTCGCGCAGGACCGCCGACTGCACCTGCTGGAATTCGCCGTCGCCGGAGGGCTGCGGCAGATCCTTATCCTTCGGCAGAATCATGCCGACCAGGCCATCATCGAGCTGGTCCTCGACGCCGATCAGGGTGGCCGCGCAGTCAACCAGCGTGGATTCATCGGGCTTCAACGTGCCATTGACGATCTTCGTCAGGCGCTCGGTCTCGGACTGCACTTTGCTGCGCAGCTCGCCCAGACCCAGCACGCCCAGGGTGTCGCCGATCTTGCGCAGCAGCTCGACCTGCGGGGCGAGTTCCTGCGGCTGGCCGCCGCCGCGGCGCACGAAGATATCAAGCGCGTCCTTCACCTTGGAGAGGTCCTCGCGGATCGCTGCGGCGACCGTCTTCATGAGCTTCACGCTCGGTGCCGACAGATTCTCGCGCTCCTGCTCGATGCTCTCGTCAACGGGCAGCAGCTCCGCCAGGCGGAACGAGGCGCGTACCGCGCTCACCCGCCCGCCGGAGGATTCCGCGCGCCCGACGTAGTACAGAAGATTGTTGAGCAGCTCGACGGGCGGATGCTGCGAATAGCGCGCTTCACCCTGCTCGTAGAGGCGGCGAATCTCACGGTCCCCAACGCCGAGCAGACGTTTCACGGACACGCCGGCCTCCAGGCCGTTCTCCTGCAGCGCCTCGATGACCGCGCCGATCACCCACCACAGCTGAAACAGGGGCTGGCGGGTCGCAATCTGCTCGAGTTTGCGCGCCACCGCCGCCAGCACATCGAGGTTCTGTTCGGTGCGTTCGCCGCGAATCCAGCCGATGAGCCCCACCTGGTAGCGCGCCCGCAGGCGCCGCGCCCACTGCTCCACCGTCATCGGCGCTTCGCCGGCGATGCTCGTCGGCGAAGCCTGCTGATCGGACTTGAGATTCAGCAGCAGCAGCGTGCCTTCGGACAGGAGCGCGCTGCCGCGCACGGCACGCAGGTCGTTCAGGAGCGGCAGCAGCACCAGCGCGAGGTCGCGGCCGCCGGCCAGTACACGTTCCAGATAACTCGGCAGCTGCACCATGGCGCGCATCAGGGCATCCAGGCTCTCGGCGTGGCCCTTGCGCTCGCTCGCCGTATCCAGCAGGTACTGCGCTACGTGCTCCATTTCTTCGGCCAGCAGCGCCGCGCCGTAGATCTCGAGCATGCGCAGCACGCCCTGCACCTGGTGCAGGTCCTCCCGGCAGCGTTCCAGCAGCGACACGTTGTCGGGCTGCTCGACGTAGTTCTCGAGCGCGCTGCGCGCGTCCGCGAGCGTCGCGTTCACCTCACGGCCAACGAGATCCAGTGTCTGGGAAGCGACTTCAGGCATGCAGTGGCTTTCGGGGCGGGAACTTACGAGCCGCCCAGCATCGAGATCTGCCGCACCTTGGCAGTGCTGAGCGGCGCATCCTCAAGACGGCGCACGATGCCGCTCGAGGAGCCGCGATCGGTCGGCGTTGCCGGGCTGCCAGGCAGGCGGAAACCGGAGGCGGACTTGCGCAGGCCCGCGGACAACTCCGCGAGCTTGGCGATCGCCACCGAGGTTGCGTTGGTCGATTCGGCGGTCTGGGCGCTGATGTCCTTCAACACCTGCATGTTGCGTGCGATGTTCTGTGCGGCACCGGTCTGCTGGCGCGCGCTGCCGGAGATGTTCTGCACCAGGCTCGCGATCTGGTTGGACACCTGTTCGATTTCTTCCAGCGCGGCGCCGGCGTTTTCCGCCAGCAGCGCCCCGCCGACCACGTCCGTGGTGCTGCGTTCCATCGACACCACCGCCTCGTTGGTATCAGTCTGAATGGTACGCACCAGTACTTCGATCTGCTTGGTGGCGTTCGCCGCGCGCTCCGCCAGCCGCTGTACCTCATCCGCCACCACCGCAAAGCCGCGACCGGCCTCACCCGCCATGGAAGACTGGATCGAGGCGTTCAACGCCAGGATGTTGGTTTGCTCGGCGATGTCGTTGATGAGCTCGACGATGTTGCCGATTTCCTGGGAACTCTCGCCGAGGCGCTTGATGCGCTTGGAGGTCTCCTGGATGGTCTCGCGGATGGTGTTCATGCCGTCGATGGTGCGCCGCACGGCGTCGCCACCCTTATGCGCGACCTCCACCGAATGGCGCGCCACGTCCGCGGCGCGCTCGGCGTTGCCGGAGACTTCCTCCACGGAGCCGGCCATGCTCGCGGCCGACTCGGTCGCCGAGGCAATCTGCTTGGACTGCGCGCCGCTCGCCTTGGCGAGGTGGCCTGACAGCGACTGCGTCTGGCGCGTCGCGCTGTCGAGCTGGATCGCCGAGCCATTGATGGTGGTGACGAGCCCGCGCAGCGCGTCCACCGCGTAGTTGATGGAGTCCGCGATGGCACCGGTGATGTCCTCGGTGACCGTTGCCTGCACGGTCAGATCGCCGTCGGCGAGGCTCGAGAGCTCATCGAGCAGGCGCAGGATCGCCTGCTGGTTGCGATCGCTCTCCTTGCGCTGCGATGCCGCCGACAGCCGCTGCCGCTCGAGCGTGCGATGCATGCGCAACGCCGCGATAAGCGCCGCGATCAAAAGCCCCAGTCCCAGTACCAGCAGCACGAGCGGCACCCAACTCAGAAACGTACCGCGCGCCGGGCCGCTGGCGCCGCCCGCGTCCCCCGCCAGATCACCCGCGTCCGCACCGATCGCGCGCGCGGCGCTCTGTGCCGCCGGCAGGGCCGGAGCGGCCGCCACGGCGCGGCGCACGCTGGTGCTCAGGTCGGTGTAAATCCCGTCGAGGACTTTGAGGTGCCTGGCGGCTTCGGGCGTCGTGACGTGCGGCAGCCCCAGACTGGAATTGCCACCGGCGAGCCCAGATATCACCTGGCCCAGGTAGTCGGTGCTCTCGGCAATGCGCTGCGCGGCCTGCCCGGGAGCGGCCCCCTGGTTCAGTGCCGTAACGTCCAGTTGCAGGCGCTGTGCGCGCGCTTCGAAGCGCTCGATCGCACCGCTAGCGGCGGCTGAGCCCGGCGGCAGGCTGCCGGCGAGTGCCCCGGCTTCGCTGATCAGGCGCGGCACCAGGATCCCGGTCTCGCGCGCAGCGTTACCGGCGTCGGTGAGCGCGCTGCGCGCCCGCAGTACCGCCGCGGCGTTGCTCATGAGACGTGTGAAGCGCGCGTCGGCAGTAAAAGGCGCCGCGGGGTCGTGAGCCGCGGCGTCCTCGAGTTGTTTCTGGCGCTGCTGCAAGCCGGCCAGCGCCGCCGTGTCGCCGGCGACCGCGCCGTTGGCATCCAGCGCCAGCCCTACGAGCGCATCGGCCGGGAGCCCGCCAGCGGCGGCCGCGGTGCGGGTCTGCAGCACGGAGTACACCACCCCGCTGGCGGCGACCAGCAGCGCCGCCAGACCTAAGAGCAGCGCCAGTCCGTTAGCCTGCCGCGCCGGCGCTGGCGCACTCATGCCGCAGCCTCCGCAAATGCCGGGCTCTCGAGGATCGCCCGCAGGTTCAGGACCGGCCATTGTTCGTGTGCGCGGCGAAACGCGCCCGCAAGATAGCGCTCGCAGCGCGCCACCGTGGGCGGCGCGTCACCGGTGAACTCCCCTTCCGCGAAGCGGCGGAAGCCGAGAACCTCATCGACCAGCAGACCCGCCGGAATTTCGCGATGGTTCACCACCACCACGCGCGTGTTGCGCGTGATCGGGGTCACTCCGCTGCCGAGAAACTGGCGCAGATCAACGATCGGCAGGAGCTGGCCGCGCACGTTGGCGAGTCCGCGGATCCAGGCTTTCGCGCCCGGTACCCGGGTAGTGCTCGCCGGCACGCCGAGCACCTCGCGAGTCTCCTCGCGCGCCACCAGGTACAGGTCCCCTGCCATCCGCAGGGCCACGCCGACCCATTCGCGTCCGGTGCTTGCCTGCTGGTCCGCCGTCGCGGATACCGCGCGGCCGCGGTGCTCAAGTTCCGCGAGCAGCTCGAACGGCCGGTCCCGCAGGGACTTCAGCTGAACTTCTGGTGGGCGCGGGACTTCGCTCATGCAGGGCCGCTCACGCGGACAGCGTCGCCTGTGCCTTGGCGACCAGCTGATCAGGCGACACGGGCTTGACCATGTAATCTACGGCCCCCTGGCGCAGGCCCCAGATGCGATCGGTTTCCTGGCCCTTGGAGGTCACCATGATGATGGGAATGCGTTGCGTGCGCGGATCGTTGGCCAGCGCGCGCGTCGCCTGGTAGCCGTTCATTCCCGGCATGACGATGTCCATGAAAATCAGGTCCGGCGTCATCTCGCGCGCCAGACGCACACCCTCGGCGCCGTCGGCCGCAGCCGCGGTGCGATAGCCGTGCTTCTCGAGTGCCTTCTGCATCACGTGCAGTTCGGTGGGTGAGTCATCAACGATCAGGATCAGGGGCATGCCATCATCTCCCGACGTGGGTCTCGATCGCTGAAAGAAGCTCATCCTTGGTGAATGGCTTGGTGAGATAGTGCTCTGAGCCGACGATGCGGCCGCGGGCGCGATCAAACAGGCCATCCTTGGAAGACAACATGATCACCGGGATGGCGCGGAACACCTTGTTGTGTTTGATGAGCGAGCAGGTCTGATAGCCGTCGAGGCGCGGCATCATGATGTCGACGAACACAATGTCCGGCTGGTGGTCGGCGATCTTGGCGAGCGCGTCGAAGCCGTCGATCGCCGTGAATACCTCGCAGCCCTCTTTCGCCAGCAGCGTCTCTGCCGTGCGGCGGATCGTCTTGCTGTCATCGATTACGAGTACCTTAAGACCCTGGAGCTTGGTGTTGCTGCCGGTCACGCGGAGAGAACTCCTTCCTTTAAAGAGGCCACGGGGCCGGAACGGCCTTTCTGGCCGTCAGGCCGCGCGCATTCGTGGGCCCCTCGCGCAGGGGCAAGCGCAGCGCGGTTTTAACATATCGGTGCACCCCCTGCTATGCCGTGCGCGTCACGTTTTTTGAAGGTCGCGCGGGGTCGGCGCGGGTAGTTCGCCGCCGGGGAAGACATATCCGGTGGGCACTGAGCATAATCCGCGCATGAGCGCTTCAAAGCGACTGGGAGTGGTGATGGATCCGATCGGGGCCATCACCTACGCGAAAGACTCGACACTCGCCATGCTGCTGGCCGCCCAGGCGCGCGGCTTCGCCTTGAATTACCTCGAGCAGCGCGACCTGTGGTTGCGCGACGGCGTGGCGTTCGGACACATGCGGCCGCTGACCGTGCGCCCCGACCCGCACAGCTGGTTCACCCTGGGGGAGCCGCAACCGGCACCCCTGTCCACGCTGGCTGCGATCCTCATGCGCAAAGACCCGCCGTTCGACACCGAATACATCTACAGCACCTACCTGCTGGAGCGCGCCGAGCATGAGGGCGTTCTGATCGTCAACCGGCCGCAGGGCCTGCGCGACATGAATGAGAAGGTCTACACGGCCTGGTTCCCGCAGTGCTGCGCCCCGACGCTCATCACGCGCGACATGGACGCGATGGNNATCTTCGTACTGGCGCAGGGAGATCTGAACGCGCGCGTGGTGTTTGAAACGCTCACCGACTACGGGCGGCGCTTCGCGATCGCACAACGCTACATTCCCGACATCGCGGTTACCGGTGATGCACGCGTACTCCTCATAGATGGCGAGCCGGTTCCCTACGCCCTCGCCCGCATCCCCTCACCGGCCGACCATCGCGGCAACCTCGCCGCCGGAGCCCGCGGCGTGGGCCGGCCGCTGAATGACCGCGATCGGTGGCTCGCCCGCGAGATCGGTCCGGCGCTTGCCGCCAGGGGCATGCTGTTCGTGGGTCTGGATGTCATCGGCGGCTTCGTCACCGAGATCAACGTCACCAGTCCCACCGGCATTCGCGAGCTTGATAAGCAGTTTGGGATCAACATCGGTGAGCTGCTGATCGGCGCGGTCGAGAAGCGACTGAGCGGCGGCAGGGCCTAGGTGGCGCGCCGGGCGCTCATGCTGCGCGAGGGGAAGGCACCCGTCTGGGATCGCCTGCTCACCATGCTGTTCCTCGCCGCCCTGCTGCACGGGTTGATCATTCTCGGCGTCACCTTCAACGCCACGGCAAGCACCAAGGGCGGTGCCCCGGGGCTCGAGGTGCTGCTGGTATCCGACGAGCTCCCGGAGGCCGACAAGAACCCGGGCGCGACCTACCTCGCCCAGCGCACCCAGATCGGCTCAGGAAACACCCGCGACGCGGTGGACCCGCACAACCGCTCCTCCACGGTTGTGCTGCAGCCGCACGCCGGTACGGCCGAGGGCACCTCGCTCGCCGACGGGGGCGATCTGGCCGGGAGCCCCGATGAGCGCGTGCTGACCACCACCGCCTGGACCACTGACGTGCGCTATCTCGCCGACACGGGCACCACCGGCACGGTACGGGATCGGCCGCTCCTGGTCGATGAACCCCAGACGGTGACGCCGGGGCCGCAGGACGAACAGGGTCCGGCGCAGCTGCGCGGACCGAAGCGTGATGAGCTGTGGGTCACGCCCGACACGCGCGCCTCCATCGTGGCGCCGTACCTGGATGCCTGGCGTCGCAAGGTCGAGCGCATCGGCGATATCAACTACCCGACTGTGGCCCGTACCGCCGACGCCGCGGCAAACCCGGTGCTCGAAGTGCAGATCGCGGCGCAGGGCACGCTGGACCGGGCCGTCATCACGCGCTCCAGCGGCAACCCGGAACTCGACCAGGCGGCGCTCGCGATCCTGAAACTCGCCAGCCCCTTCGAACCCTTCCCGCCGGAGGTCGCGGCGCAGTACCGGGGGTTGCGATTTTCCTACGAATGGCAGTTCGAGGGCGGCCGCGTCGGACGCGGCAGCGTCACAACCGTTCCTTGAGAGTGCAACGCTCCATGCCCATACTAAAGGCATGGCCGGCAACCACAGGCCGACGGAGAGCGAGGCCCCCGCGGGCGAGAGCGTGGAGGCTGGGTCCACAATCGCTGAAGACGCGGCCGGCAGCCTGACGAATCACCTGCTGATCGCCATGCCGCAGCTCTCCGATCCGAATTTCGCACAGACCGTGGCGCTTATCTGCGAGCACACCGACAAGGGTGCGCTCGGCATCGTTCTCAACAAGCCCCTGCCGATGAAGCTCTCCGACGTACTCTCGCAGATGAAGCTCGAACCCTCCACCGAGCACATCGCGGAGCAACCGGTGCTGCGCGGCGGCCCGGTGCACACCGACCGTGGGTTTGTGCTGCATCGCCCGGGCGGGCAATGGGACCACACCCACATGGTGTCCGACACCATCCAGGTGACCACCTCGCGCGATGTGCTCGCCGCCATGGCGCGTGGCGAGGGCCCGTCTGACGCCTTCATCGCCCTCGGCTATGCGGGCTGGGAATCCGGGCAGCTCGAGAAGGAAATGAAGGACAACGCCTGGGCATCCATGCCGGTCGATGCCCGCGTGGTGTTCGAGCTGCCGTTTCAGGAGCGCTGGGCCGGGGCGTGGCGCCTTCTGGGCGTGGATGTCGAGCGCCTGAGTCCGGACGCCGGTCATGCATAAGTCTGCTCGCAGGGCATGACCGCCCACGCCGTTCTCGCCTTCGACTTCGGACTAAAACGTATTGGTATCGCCTCCGGCGACACCCTGACGCGCGTGCCGGCACCGCGACCAGCGGCGAGTTCAGGCGACTCAGGTCCCGACTGGGATGCGATTACGCGTGAGGTGCGCGCACTCGCGCCGCAGGTCCTGGTGGTCGGAGCCCCGTATAATGTCGACGGCAGCGAGGGGACCATGAGCGCCGCCGCCCGGCGCTTTGCCGCCGAGCTCGAACGCCGCTTCGCCCTGCCCGTCCACATGGTCGATGAGCGCTTCTCCTCGCTCGAGGCGAACGAGGCGCTGAAGGCGCGCCGCGCGAGCGGTGAACGGCGCCGGCGCGTGCAGCGCGCCGACATCGACAGTGCGGCCGCGGCGGTGATTCTCGGGCGCTGGTTTGCGGGCGAAAACCACCAGGGGATGCGATGCCGGACCTGACGACTGAGCAGCTGCGGCCCGACGGCTCGCTGCGTCACCTGCTGACGCTCGAAGGCCTGTCGCGCGCACAGCTCGAGCGGCTGCTCGAGCGCGCCCAGGGATTCGTACGGCCCCTGGGTGTGAGGCCCGCCATGAGCCAGACGCTCAACGGCACCACGGTTGCGAATCTCTTCACCGAACCCTCGACACGCACGCGCGTGAGTTTCGAGCTCGCCGCCAAGCGCCTGGGTGCCGCGGTCGTGAACCTGGAAATGCAGCTGTCATCGCGCGTCAAGGGCGAGAGCATGCTCGACACCGTGTACACGCTGCAGTCGATGCAGGTGGACGCATTCGTGATCCGCGATGCCGAAGCGGGCGTGCCGCAGCTCGTGGCGGCGCACGTCGCGCCGCACGTGAGCGTGCTGTCCGCGGGTGAAGCGCACCTGTCACACCCGACTCAGGGTCTCCTCGATGCGCTCACCATCCGGCAAAGCAAGCCGCGCTTCGGGGAGCTCACGGTGGCCATCGTCGGCGACATCCGCCACTCGCGCGTAGCGCGTTCGGACTGGCACGCACTGCGCACCCTCGGGGTCACGCAGCTGCGCCTCGTGGCGCCGCCCGCGCTCATGCCCGATGCGGGCGAGTTCGCCGGCGGCGCGCGTCACACCCGGCTGGAAGACGGACTCAAGAACGCCGATGTCATCGTGATGCTGCGCATCCAGAAGGAGCGCATGGGCGAGGCGGACCTGCCGGACGGTAAGCAGTACTTCGGCGCCTGGGGACTCACGCGCGAGCGCCTGGCGCTGGCGCGCCCGGACGCCATCGTGATGCATCCGCAGCCCATGAATCGCGGTATCGAGATCGCCTCCGAGGTTGCCGACGGCCCGCAGTCCGTCATCCGCGACCAGGTGCGCAATGGCGTCGCCGTGCGCATGGCGGTACTGGAGGAAGTGCTGGGCGGGCGGCGATGAGCGCCGCCGACCGCGGCACGATTTTCCTGGAAAAGGCACGCGTCATATCGCAGCTGGCGTATGACGCGGAGCAGTTCGTGTTGCGCGTGGCGGCGCCCAAGTGCGCCGCGCACGCACAGCCGGGTAGCTTCGCGCACCTCACCTGTGATGCGACCATCCCCATGCGCCGCCCGCTGTCCATCATGCGTGCGAACCCGGGCGCCGGATGGATCGAGATGCTCTACAAGGTCGTCGGTCCGGGACTGCACGCCCTCGCCGCCCGCAAGGCGGGCGACGAGGTGAGCGTGCTCGGGCCGATCGGACGTCCCTTCACGCCGCATCCCGAGCGCCCGCGGCCGCTGCTCGTCGGCGGCGGTGTCGGTATTCCGCCCATGGTGTTTCTGGCGGAGGCACTGCGCGCCGACACGCGGGCGGCGTGGCAGCCACTGGTCCTGATGGGATCGGAAGTGCCGTTTCCGTTTCGCACCCGGCCCTCGACCATCATCGTGCCCGGCATGCCGGACGGCACCATCGCCTGCATGCCGCTGCTCGAGGAATGGAACCTCGCGAGCCGCCTCGCCAGCCGCTCGGACTTCCCCGGCTGCTACCCGGGGTTCGTCACCGAACTCGCGGATGCGTGGCTCGGCACATTGAAGCCCGCCGAGCTCGCCGACATCGAGATCTTCTCCTGCGGACCGACGGCCATGCTGAAGGTGGTCGCGGCGCTCGTCCGCAGGTACAACGTTCCGTGTCAGGTGTCGCTGGAGGAATTCATGGCCTGCGCGGTCGGCGGCTGCGCCGGCTGCACAGTGGAAGTGCGGACACCGGAGGGTCCCGCCATGAAGCGCGTGTGCGTGGACGGGCCGGTGTTTGATGCGTACGCGGTGTTCTGAACGCCCGAAGCGCGCCGTGCGGGCCGCCGTGCGGCTGTGCGCCCGGGAGCATTGCAAACGTGCCGCCGCAAGAACCCTCCGGAAACATTAAACCCAGCGGACCTGCGCCGGTCGCCGCGGCTCGCGGGCCTGGCGGTCGACGGGCGCTGCATGGATATCTGCTGACTCTGGCGATCGGCCTGTTGGCGGCTCCTGTCATTTCCCTGCTCGTGTTGCGGGGAGCGCATGATGCGCTGAGCACGGAGCTCCGGTCGGCCGCAGGCTGGATCTTGTCTGCAGTCGTCGTGTTACCGAGCGCCTGCGTCGGCGGCGTACTCGTGCTTGGCCGCCGCCGCGGCGTTGCACTGGCGCGATGTTTTCGCGCGCTGGTTCGTCTGGGTCTCGCCGCGCTTGCCGTGCTGCTCGTAGCACAAGGTGTGGTGCTGATCCTGTCGCTCGGTTATCTCACCCCGCCGCCGGACAGCCGCGGCGTGGACGACATGCTGCGGGGTTACGTTGTAACCAGTGGACTCCTCATTCTGGGAGCGACCGGGGTGGGGCTCGTGGTCGCCGGTTTCCTGGTGATTTCGCAATGGCGCGGCCTGTTTGAGGTAATGCCCATCGACGTCGACGGCACGATTGTCACTACCGATCGAATGCCGGACCTGGCCACACGGGTAGCACGGATTGCCTCATTGCTCGGAGCCAGAGCTCCGACCCGAATCATCGTCGGACTCAGGCCAACGGCGTTCGTAACAAGGGCACAACTCGCACTCCGTGGCAGTGGCATCCTGCCGCTGCAAGAGACGCTGTATGTGCCGCTGGCCGCGCTTCGTACCCTCGACGGCACCGAGCTTGACGCGTTGATTGGGCACGAACTGGGACACTTCCGGGGCGAGGACCTTTACCTTACCGAGCGATTCGTGCCGGCAATGATCGGGTTACAGCGAAGCATGGAAAGCGTGGCAACGCCCGGTGCGCGCCTATTGGCGTGGGGCCGACTCCCCGCAATGTGCGTCATCGCTGGAATGTTCATGCTAGTCGGCCGCGTGTCGACAGCCATTATGCGCAGCCGGGAACTCGCCGCTGATCGCGCGGCCGCCGAGGCATCGAGCGGCGCGGCAAACATCACGGGTATAACCAAGATGCTCATCTTGTCGATGCCCTGGAACCAATTCGCGCGCACCTACGGGCGCCTCGCGCACAAGGGCGTCGGAAGGCGCAATCTCGTCAAGGATTACGTGAATTTGACTCAGCGGGTCATCGAGAAGGTCGATCGGCAGCGCCTGGTGCAGGGCCTGCTACGGGCTCAGATCGCCCACCCGTTTGATTTGCACCCCCCACTTGCGCAGCGCGCCTCCGCTCTGGGTGTGAACGCCGAGGAAGCGGTTGTACGTGCAATCGCGGATCTCGCGCAACCAAAGGGGACGGAGATCTGCGAATCGGTGGAGGAGGAAGTGACCGCCACTGAGATGGAACTCGCGCGTCTGCCGGGCAGATCACTGGTTGTCGATGATCGGGAGATGTATCCCCCAACCCCTACGGCGCCGAGCGAATCACCGGAGTCCAAGGAGAGCGGTTGAAGCGATCTGAAACGGGGACACGCACGCGAGACGATTTGCGTAGCCATGCGCACAAACCCCCGTTGCCCATACGACTCGGATTTTGCCGGCCGCACCGCGACGTTTGCGCAGTGCGTGAGCGGCCGAGTCTCGCGAAAAGCCACTGCATTCGCACGCGGCCGGCGCGTGCCCCACCGCCTCATCGAAACAAAGGCTGCGGAGCAAACGTCTCGCGGGCGGGGCCCCGTTACCCGAAGTTGATCTTGGCTTCCAGGTTGGCGCGCGAGTCGGCGTTGGCGAGTGCCTCTTCCAGGGAGATCCTGTCCTGCTTGTGCAGTTCATGCAGGGCGACATCGAAGCTCTGGATGCCGCGTTCGCTGCTGGCGTTGATGGCTTCCTTGATGGCCACCACGTCGCCCTTCTTGACGAGGGTGCTGATGTGCGGGGTGTTGATCATGACTTCCACCGCGGCCACGCGCCGGCTCCCCTTACCCATCACCAGGCGCTGCGCCAGGATGGCGCGCAGGTACTGTGACAGGTCGAGGAAGATCTGGTTGTGCTGCTCGCGCGGAAACATATTGATGATGCGATCGAGCGATTCGGCGCAATTGTTGGCGTGCATGGTGGCGAGCACCAGGTGGCCGGTGCCGGCGAGGTTGATCGCCGCCTCCATGCCCTCCTTGTCACGGACTTCACCGATGAGAATGACGTCGGGAGCCGCGCGCACCACACCGCGCAGTGCCCGCGCATAGCTCTTGGTATCGAGTCCCACTTCGCGCTGATTGACGATCGAGCGCTTGTTGGTGTGCAGAAACTCGATCGGGTCTTCGATGGTGANNGGTCGACTTGCCCGAACCGGTCGCGCCGACCATGAGGATGAGGCCACGCTTCAGCAACGTCAGGTCGGTAACGATATCGGGTAACCCGAGCGAGTCCAGCCGCGGCATGTCGGCCGTGATGTAACGCAGCACCATCGCCGGGTAGCCGCGCTGCATGAAGACGTTGATGCGGAAGCGCCC
>PLEC01000063.1 GCA_003136935.1 Gammaproteobacteria bacterium | reverse complement strand
ATGAATACCGGCTCGCTATCGATAAAAAAACGCGTAAGGTGCATCACGCCGGTATGAATTTCAAAATCAGCGGCGGCGCAAGGCACCGGTACTTCGCGACTGCTGCCCGTCAGAGTCAGTCCCAGGCCGCGTAAATCAACGCTGGCCAGTTCCGCCAACGAGGCGCGTATCGTCCCCTGTAACACCCGTGCGCTCAGGTTGCCGTCGGTGTCGGCAGCCAAGGCGTGCAGCGAGTCGCCCCGTCCCTGAGCATGGATTTGCAGGAGCAGCGAGCCTTCGTAGGGCGGGGGCTCGGCCTTGTGCGGTATCTGCGCTAAATGCAAGTCCGTGAGTGTCATCTCGATGCGGGTGTGAGGCGGGGTCTGATTGGCATCGGTATCGAGATGCAGCATGAAATTGCCACCCATGAAATGTCCCGTAATCTCCGGTGCCTTGACCAGCCCGCGCTCGATCGTAAATGGAGCGGACAGCTCGCTTACTTCAACTCGCGACAGCAATAGGCGACGGGCGCTGTATTTGCCGGTGGTATCCACGCGCCGAGCCATCGGAGTGATGAGCTGCACATCTGAAAAAAGTTTGGGCGGCGCGTCGGGATGCGGATCGCGCCCGGCAGCGCGCAGCCCAACATCGGCAATGCGCAACAGCGCCGAGCTCAGATCGAGGTGCAAATGGGTGCGGCCGCCTTTGTGCGTTTCGAGCGCTATCCGCCCCTGCACATCGCTTTGACCCGATACCACCTTGAGATCCTCGAAAAGCGTTTTTCTGCCCCGGCGCACAAAGCGGCCCTGAAAGTGAAAGGTGCCGGTGTTCGGCAAGCTGACTCCGACCAGATAGTACAGGTCGCGCAAATCGGCGCCGCTGGCGTCAAACTCCGCATCGACCAGGCTCAAATCAAACGGTCGCGGCAGCGAGCCGTGCGCCGTGAGATGCGCACCGCTCGAGCGCTCGTCGAACTCAAATGCAAAAGGTTTGTCGGGCGCCGCTGTCGGCAACGCATCGCCCTTCAAGCGAAAGCTGACCGCGTGCTGGTTGAGTGTGCCGGAGCCTTCCATTTGCAAAGGCTGAGCCGAATCCGGGCCGACGACGGACAGATCGCCATCGTAGACGAGGTGCAAGCTCTCATCGGTAAGCGTCAGATGGGTATGCGCCAGCTCCAGCGCGCTAATCATCGGCAATGGTTCACCCGGAGATTTATCGGGGTCAACGCGCTGCCAGTTGGCGCGTCCCGCGCTGTCACGCATGAGGTAGAGTTTCGCGGTGTCGATTTTAAGGAGTCTGAGTCCGGATTGATGACTGAGCAGCGGTGCGAATATCACGGTGAGTTTCGCGACTTCCGCCGTGATCCCCGGCTTGGTCCAGGGCGGATTGCCGATGGTGACTTGTTCTGCCTCAATCCGCGGGCTTCTGGTGAGCAGATGCAGATGCAACGCACCGCGCACCTCGATGGGACGGCCGCTTTGCCAGGAGACAAAGCGGATGAAGCTCGAGCGCAAGAGATCTGCGTTCCAGGCGAGCAGCAGCCCCGCCACGGTCACAATGACCAAGAGCAACACGGCCGCCGCCGATTTGACTAAACGGTGTCGCATGGCGGAACTCAAGTCGTAAAAGGTGAGACTTCTTCAATACCAGTGGCGAGGCTGGGATTCCACACTAAGTCTTTGAGCTTCACCCTGGTTCTGCGATGACATCACGATCTCCTCGCGCCAAGTTTCTGTCGCACCGGCGGCTTGCATGCGCCCGTCCGCTTGCTACAGAAGCTGATGATGGGGGCGCTCTCACTTCGGGCACCGGAACGTGGACGCCAGTTGCGCGCCGATGAGCTGCGAGGCGTCCGCGTCGCGATCCGCGGCGGAGCTGAGCGCATCGAGCTTCTTCTTCACGGTCAGCTCCAGCTTGTCGCCTGACATGCCTCTTGGCACGCAGGGCCGTCCGCCCTTGGTCTTGCCGTCAGCGATGTTCATGCCGAGGGCGATTCCCTCGGTCACGCCCAGGATGTAGACGCGGCACACGTTCACGCTCACGTGATCCGTGCCGGCGCACAGTTGCTGCAGGTCGCCGGCGGTCATGACGTCCTCCTCGGATGAGGCGGCGGTTGTCAACAGGGCGCCCGCGAGTGTCAGGGCAATTGCGATCGATCTCATTTAGGAAAGCTCCTGTTAGTTGCCCGCGCTGGCGACGCCAGCTGGTGCGTCCACCGGGGGACAAGGCGTGTAAGAACCACCAGACTCTGGTCGGCAAATACCGTGGCGCAGAACTCTGCGGGAAGGGGGAGGCCGGTATCGTTTGCGCATGATGGCGCGGTTGCGACGGCTGCGCCGGGCGGCAGTACCGTCAATGCTGCAAGAGAAAAGAAAAACGACCGCGAGATAAGCATGGCCACGGCCCTCCGGTCCTTCGGGGCCACCAATATACATCCGCCCGTAAATCAGCGGGCCGTCCCCGCATGGCGCAGTGCGGAGACGGCCCGGGCGTCGGCGGTTTTTCAGCGGACGAAATACCCGCCGCGTACGACCACCACAGGAGCAGGAGCCACGACGCCCACTCCGACATAGGCCCGCGGAGCCACCGGAGTGACAACGCAGCCGGACAGCGCCGCGCCGAAGCTAAGGGCAATCAACAATTTGACAATGCCACGCATGGTTCGATCCTCTTTTCGTTTCACCTGGCATTAAAAACGCGCGGTGGGACGAGCGGCTGACACATGCCGCACGCGAGTGCACAGGGCGGGGCAGTTCAGGGGCCGTTAAGGCCCGCGCGCGCGCTGCGCCGCGGGCGCAGCGGCGCGCAATACGTTGCGCAGGACCAGCGCGTGATTGATGCGCGGGTCGCGCGCTGCGTACAGCAGCGTCACACGCTGTTGCGCGGCGCGTTCGCGCAGCGGCTGCAGCAGTGCCGCATGCGCACGCAAATCCGCGCGGTAGCGCTGGCGAAACTCCGGCCAGCGTCGCGCATCATGTGCGAACCACTTGCGCAATGCGGTGCTGGGGGCGAGATCGGCGCGCCACTCGTCGAGCGCCGCGCGCTCCTTACTGATGCCGCGTGGCCACAGCCGGTCCACGAGTACCCGGAAACCATCCTGCGCGCAGCGNNTAGCAGGCGGGGGAGCTGAACGCGGCCGGCTCGCTGTCGGCCCGGCTGCGCTCAAGTCTGCGCGTCACGGCGTTCGCACCGTCGTTTTCGGCTCCGTGGGGCCGTGATATTGAAACACCTCCTGCAAGGGCAGCGCGAACACGGCCGCAATGCAGAAGGCTGCCTCAAGCGACGGGAAATACTTCCCCAGTTCGATCGCGTTGATGGTCTGGCGCGTGACGCCGATGCGCTCAGCGAGTGCCTGCTGTGTCATCTCATCATGCTCGAAGCGCAGCCGCCGGATGGCGTTGGTGATGATCGTGGAACTCATGCCAATCCCCGGCGATAGTAGTAGATCTGCATGCCGAAGCGCGTCAGCTCCGCAACCCACACTGCGAACAGGGTGGCTTGCACCAGCATCCAGACGCCTCCACCCAGGGCCACGACGCCGAGCGCGAGCCACACCCCCGTCATGAGTACATAAAACGCCGGGCGGGTGGCCTTAAGGACGATGAGCCTTTCACGCTCGTCGCTGGCCGACTGGACTTCGGCACGGGAACGGGCCGCGAGCGCGGTGTGCGCCGCCACTTGGAACAGGGTGACCGCGACGATAACGCCCACAAGCCCCAGCCAGGGAGCGCCACGGTAGCCGGCACGCACACTTGCGCTCAGATCGATGCCGATCGAGGCAAAATAGGCTCCAAATGCCACCAGAATGACCAAAAAACTGATCCAGGCACTCTTCTCTCCAGAGGACATCGTGAGCTCCTAATGTCATTAAATCTATACGAATAGTATTATAAACAAGACATAGTGTCAATAAATATATACATCTGATTCGATGCGGGTGATCAGGATGTTCAGAGGGGGCACGGTTCGCTCACCCAGCCGCGGTTGATCAGCTGTCCGGGGCGCGTCTTAGTATTGCTTACCCCCAATTGGGAGCCGCCATGATCACGCTGTATCACCATCCGAAGACCAGATCGACACGCTTCCTCTTTCTGTTGGAGGAGCTTGAGGCTGCGTACACCGTGCAGCCGGTGACCACGCGCAAGCGCGACGGCAGCGGTGCAATCGATCCCGCCAATCCTCACCCGCACGGCAAGGTGCCGGCGATTTCCGACGATGGGGTTGTGGTGTTTGAATCGCCCGCGATTGCGCTCTACCTGACCGACAGGTTTCCAAAGAACCGCCTGGGCCCGCTGGTGGGAGAGGCCGGTCGCGGCGCCTACCTTTCCTGGCTCGCCTACTACAGTGGGGTGTTGGAACCGGCATTTGTGTCGAAGTTCATGAACGTCGAGGTGCCGCGCGGTACGGCCGGGTGGGTCGCAGTGGAGGAGGCCATGCCCGCGGTCATCGCCCGCCTGTCACCGGGCCCTTACTTCCTGGGCGGGCAATTCTCGGCGCTGGACGTGCTCTACGGGACGACGTTCGCGATGTTCGACCAGAGTCCGCTCCTGCCAAAGTCGAAGGTGATCGAGGATTACGCCCGGCGCGTCACCTCGCGGCCGGCATTTGCGCGTGCCATGGCGAAGGAAGCCGCCTGAGCCGCGCGCGCTGCGTGCAACAGCATAAGGAGGCGGTCATGCAGAAAATCACTCCGTTCCTTTGGTTTGACAACAATGCCCAGGAGGCAGCGCAGTACTACGTATCGATTTTCCCGAACTCCAGAATCCTCAAAGTAGCCCACTATAACGCAGCGGGTCCCGGCCCCGCGGGCAAGGTCATGACCGTGATGTTCGAACTTGAGGGGCGGGAGTTCACCGCGCTCAACGGCGGCCCGCAGTTCAAGTTCTCGGAGGCAATTTCCTTCGTGGTGAGCTGCGAAACCCAGCTTGAAATCGACCGGCTGTGGAGTGCGCTGTGCGCGGGCGGCAAGGAAGGCCAGTGCGGCTGGGTGTGCGATAAGTATGGGCTGTGGTGGCAGCTGGTGCCGCCGCTGCTGCTGGAACTGCTGAGCGGCAGCGACCGTGACCGAGCCGCGCGCGTGATGCAGGCCATGCTGAAAATGTCCAAGCTCGATATTGCGACGCTGAGGGAGGCGTAGCATCACACCGATGAGGGGTGTATCCACCAAGGGTGAGGGCGCACCAGTGTACTGGTGTGAGTTGGCGACGCCCGTGGGCACGCTGCTCCTCGCCGGCAGCGCTGCGGCGCTCACCCGGGTGCATTTCCAGTCAGGTCCGCGGCCACTGCATCCGCACAAAGAGTGGCGTCACGATGCCGTGCCATTCGCGCCCGTGATCGAGCAGCTCAAGGAATATTTCGCCGGGGACAGACGCGAGTTCGAACTGCCGCTTGCTCCCGCGGGTACGCCCTTCCAGCTTCTGGTGTGGCAAGCGCTGCGCGCCATCCCGTACGGTGAGACGCGCTCCTACGCACAGCTCGCGCAGCACATCGGGCAGGGTGGTGCGCGCGCCGTGGGACTGGCGAACGGTGCGAACCCGTTACCGATTATCGTTCCCTGCCATCGCGTCATCGGTGCCGACGGATCGCTTACCGGTTTTGGCGGGGGCCTGCGCACCAAGCGCTTCCTGCTGGCGCTCGAGGGCGCGGCCTGCGTGGCGGACCTCTGCAGTGCGTCAGCGATGCCACCCGCCGGTGCGGGCGCCCACCATTGATTCCCGCGAACGCGCAGCGGTCTGCGCAGGCCTGCGCGGCGGGACCGTAAGCCCCGCCGCACCGGCTGTTTCAGTGCAGCAGATTCAGGGTGTTGCTGCCGTCGTCGACGAAGTAAACCCCGTGTGCTGGATCGAACACCAGACCAAAGAGGGTGCCGCTGCCGGGGGGTGAACCGGTGTTGTCGATCAGCCGGTGCGCGCGCTGCTCGCCGCCGGGGCTGATTTCAATGATGTTGCCATCGGCGCCGTTGACGGTCAGCAGGTCACCGTCCGGAGTGGTGATCAGACCCAGGGGCGCGTTGAGGGTCCCGCCTGAAGACAGGGTACGACCGGTGCCGCCGGAACTGGTGCGCCCGAGTGGGTGATCAATGACAGTGATGCGGTTGTTGAGGGTGTCCGCAACATACAGCAGTGCGCCGTCATCATCGCCACGCTGCTCACCGCAATCATCGCCGTCGTGATCGCAGTGTGCGCTCAGGGCTACGCCAGTCGGTCCGATGACCAGCGCCGCCGGGTCGGTGCGCTCAGCAAAACCCGAGCCGATCACGGTGATAGATTCCAACACCGGCATGGCCGAGGCCGACACTTTAAGATCAAGTCGCGTGACCGTGCCGCCGTGCACGACCTGCCCGTTGGCGGCGACCGTGCCGTTCAGCACGTTGGTGACAAAGAGCGCGGCTTTATGCTCGCCGTCGACGGCCGTCATATCCCACGGACCATTGACCAGGGAACCAAAAAAGGTTTCCACGGGGTTGCCCATGCTGTCGAGCACGACCAGGCAGCCGGCCTGCGCGGTTGCCGAAGTGCCATCGGTGGTGGGCAGGCTCCCCACGATCACCCAGCCCTGCTCGAGGATCACGAGTGCGGTTGTAAGTCCCAGTCCCCCTGGGCAGCCGCCGGGCAGCGCGCTGGCGGTGAGCTGGGCAAACAGCCCCACGCTGCCGTCGGGGGCCACCTCCACGATGGTCGTGCCCGTGCCCTGCAGGTTGCTGCTGTTGTTGAAGTTGCTGATGAGGATGTGCCCGGCGCGCAGGTTCCCGGTGGTGCGTTTCACCTGCGCCATGCCGTAGGGATTTATATCCCCGTTTCCAGGCACGGTGAACGCGATAACGCTGACGGTCTTGAGCGGCGGCAGCACCGCACGAGAGTCGCCGGCGAATGAGGGCGCCGCGAATGCCAACGCTGACAGGGTCACTAACGCGCAGCCGAGACCGCGCCCCTTCACGGATGGAACGTTCATCTGAATTCTCCTTGTTACTCGGGCGGTGATCGCCCGCAGGCTCGTCGGAGGTGAGTGGTGCGCCCAGGTTGGGCGGTTCTCACACTGGCACTAGAGCCGTTCCCGCAAAGGATTCAGGCGAAGCTTACCCAGAGCGTGACCACGGCCGCCGCCGCTGCCATCAGTCCTGCGGACTTCAGGCGCAGCGGCGCGCCAATGCCGCTGCGCAGCCCGCGCAGAATGATGCCCGGCACGGACCACAACGCCCCTATGCGCAGGAGTGGAGCGGCGCTCAAGCGCGCGCTGACCTGCGCAACGAATTGCGCATCGGCCAGTGGCAGATGCGCCTCGGCAAAGCGGCGCAGCAACTGCGCGTCGGGTTCATCCGGCATGGGCGTGGTCCTCGTCAGGGTGATACGCATCCAGGAGCGTGCGCAGACGCTCGGCACCGCGGCGTACGTGAGACTTCACGGTCCCGAGTGGCAGTCCGGTGACGGCACTGATTTCGCCGTGGCTCATGCCTTCGTTACAGGCGAGCACGACGCACAGCCGCTCGTCGCGCGACAGCCGCTCGAGCGCGCGGTCCAGATCGAGTTCCTCGGACCCGGTGCCAGGGTCGGTCGGGGCGGAGAATTCGACGCTGTCGAGCGGCAACGTGGGCGGTGGGGTTGTGCGCAGGTGCGCGAGCCAGGTGTTGATCGCGAGGCGCCGCAGCCAGGAGCCAAAGGCGGCCACGGACCGGAGCGTCGGCAGCGAGCGCCAGGCGCGCAGCAACACCTGTTGTGCCAGGTCGTCCGCCAGGGCGGGATCGCGGCACAGCCTCCGCAGGAGATTGCGCAGCCACGACTGGCGGCGTCGCACCAGTTCGGTGAAGGCACGCCGGTCCCCACTCATGGCGAGTGCGACCACGGCCGCCTCCGCGGCCTGGCCGAACGGTGCGCCGCCACCGGCGTTGGTCACACGCTGCGGGTTCCGTGCGTCCCGTCGCCGGCGCTTACCCGATCGCGATCATGGCGCGCAATCGCACCCGCGGCGATCATCAGTCCCACTCCAACGCACACAGCAACGAGGCCGATGCCGAGCACAGGGTACAAGGCCTGCGCTTTGATCTGAGCGAGGAAATACGAGAGAAGCGCGACGCCTGCCCCGGCAGCAATGGTGATAATGCCGCCCACTTTCAGGGGGAGCGGGTTCAACGGCTCATCGCGCTCGGGGGCCATGAGGCGCTCGATCACATCCGGGTCGATCTGCTGGCCGCGCTCAATCGCGGCGCGCAGCGGCTCGAGTGCGATCTGGCGCTTCTTGTAGTCGCCGACGATACCGGCCACGGTCGCAATGGCGAGAAAGACGAACACGGCAATGGCGACGGCGAAGGGTCCGAAATTCTGCATGGCGGGATCCTCGTGAAGTGATTACAGCTGCATGGGTAAAGACGCGCGGCGCCGCGGCTTTGGATGCAACCGACGAAAAAAGAATCCTCGGCCGCCGGGCGTGCCTGCTACGGCTGCCCGCCCGCCAGGGCCTCCAGCAACAGCCGTGCGAACTGTGGCCCCTTGCCGGCTTCTTCGTGCTTGAAGTAGACGAACACCTCGCGGCAGGCGGCGGTGCTTGCGCGGATGAGCCCTGCCCAGCGCTTAAGGTCAGCGGGCGTGTAGCCCTCGTCGCGCAGCCGGAAATAGGCGTAGCTCGCGGTGATCTCGAGGGGCGTGGAAAACTTCTCACTGTCGGCGATACACAGCGCCAGATCGTGCGCCTTGAGCCGCGCGAACACCTCCGCGTCCATCCAGGAGGCGTGGCGGAACTCGAACGCGGCGCAGGTGCCCGGCGGCAGCAGCGGCAGAAATTCATCCAGGGCGGCGAGGTCCTTGCGCAGGTAGGGCGGCAGCTGAAAGAGAATCGCGCCGAGCTTCGGTCCGAGCGTGGCGGCGGTCTTCAGGAAATACTGTGTCAGATCCGCGCAGCCCTTGAGCCGGGCGATGTGCGTAATGCGCTTGGGAGCCTTGAGCGTCAGTTTGAAATTCTGTGGAGTCTCGCGGTCCCAGCCGGCAAGAATTTTCTCGTTTGGCGTGCGATAGAAGGTGTAGTTGATCTCGACCGTGGCCAGCGCTTGCGCGTAGTGCGACAGCATCTTCGAGGCGGGAAGTTTCTGCGGGTAGAAGCTGCCCTTCCACTCGGGGTAGTTATATCCGGAGGTTCCGACCCATATGGGCTGCATGGCCTGGCGTCCGTGATCAGCGTCCGTCGTTCGCCACCAGCCGCCGGTACTGCCCCAGATGCCGGATGGCGTGCTGTGACTTGCCGAGCGACTCGTACAGGCGCGCAAGGTTGAAATGACAGTCTGCGAGGTCCGGATCCTCGGCGAGCGCGCCCTGATACGCCTCGAGCGCGGCGCGGGTCTCGCCCAGGTCCTCCAGCAGCACGCCCTGGTTAAAAAGCAGCAGTGGCTCGGGGCCCACCTGTTGCAACGCCCGCCGGTACACCTCAGCCGCCTCACCTGTCCTGCCCATCGCATGCAGCAGGCGTCCCCAGTTGATCCAGGCGCCGGAGTTGTCCGGTTGCTGTTCGGCGGCGCGCCGATACGCCGACAGCGCCTCAACGGGGTTGGTTTCCTCCAGCTCCAGGGCCTGCGAAAACCAGTCGCTCACCGCGGGTGTCTGCGGCACGGACGGTGGCGGCGACGATGTCTGCGCTGCCGCTTCTTCCTTGCGGTCCACGACATGCAGCACGCCATTTTCGAGTGACACGTCGAGGCCGAGCAGATACTGCCCGCTCTCCACCTGACGATGTGCCGCACCGTCGCGCACCACCACGTGCTCGCCAACCGCGCTGATGGAAAGGCCCGAGAGGGGCACGGCCGCCGGCAGGTCGCGGCGCAGACTCTCGAGCGAAAGACGGATGCGCCGCGCCGGGATTTTGGCCTCGATGAGTGCGCGTGCGGTGCGCAGCACGATCAGGTCCTGGAACGAAAAGCGGTATTCGCGTCGCGGGCCGCGTGCCGGCTGCACAAATCCGGCGCGGATCAGCTTGCGCGTGGTGGCAGGCGCGAGCCGCAGGACCCGTTCCACGTCCCGCACACTGTATGAGCGCATCGTGCTTTCTTGAGCGGCGTGCCGCAGCTCAGGCGTTACGCTTGCCCGCCTTGCGGGTAATTTTCACCGGCTCTTCAACACGCTTTGGCGCCTTGCGCGGACCCAGGGTGCCGACCTGCGCGCGTGCCTTTTCGCTCTTCTCGAGACTCGCACGCAGCGCTTCCATGAGATCGATGACTTTGCCGTCGCCCGCGGGCGGGCCTTCCGCGACCGAGATTTCCTGGCCCTCGACCTTTTTCTGTATCTGCGCTTCGATGCGTGCGCGCAGCTCGTCGCGGTGCGCGTCGGGATCAAACTTCTCGACAGTCTGCTGGTCGATGAGCTGGTGCGCGAGTTTGAGTTCCGCGGGCTTCACCTCCGGCTTGGGCACGTCGACCTCGCTGGCGCGCCGCACGTCGGCGGCATAGTGCAGTTGCTGCATGGCGAGTACGTCGCCGATGGGACGCAGGATCACGAGGTAACCCTTGCCGCGCGCCGCCCAGTGACCCACACCGCAGCGCCCGGCCTGCTTGAGCGCTTCGGTGAGCAGCGCGTAGGGTTTGCCGGCGCCCTTGTCCGGCGCGAGGTAGTAGGTCTTGTCGAAGTACACCGGGTCGACCGACTCGATCGGCACGAACTCGGAGATATCCACCGAGTGGGTTCCAACTTCCTCCAGCGCCTTGATCTCCTCGGGCGTGAAGCGCACGTACTGGTCCTTGGCGAATTCGTAGCCCTTGACCATCTCATCGCGCTCGACCACCACACCTTCTTTCTGACACAGGTACTGCTGCTTTACCCGCGAGCCGCAGGTCTTGTGGAGCAGGTTGAAGGAGATGGCATTCCCGGACTGGGTCGCGGTGTAGAGCTTCACCGGGATCGCAACCAGTCCGAAAGACACCGTCAGGGAACCAATGGAACGTGCGGCCATGACTACACCTTATGCCTTGACACCAAAAGCCTGCGTAAGGCTCTGTTTTGACTCAAGTACATCATGCCACCTGTCGCCGTTCTTTTCCAACCGCGGGATCACATTCTGTATCGAGAAGTCCAGCGGCTCGGCCGCCTCGAGTTCTTCCCATGTCAGGGGCATGGAGATGGGGGCCCCGGGTACTCCCCGTGGCGAATAGGCAACATTCAGGGTCTTGCCGCGCACGTTCATGTTGTAGTCGATGAAGATCTTGCCCGTGCGCTTCTCAACCGCCCACTCCATGGTGATGTCCTTGGGATGCGCACGCATGACGTGACGGCCCACGGTCTCGCAGATGTGGCGCGCTTCATCGAAGGTGACGGTGCGCTCGATGGGCACGAACACGTGCAGCCCGGTCTTGCCGGAAGTCTTCACCACCGCCTCGAGCGACATCTCCTTGAGTAGCGCCCGGATCCAGAATGCGACGCGCTTGCCGACCGCGAATCCCTTCCTGTTGAGTTCCGGCTCCTCGCCCTTCGCTTCCTTGCCGGAGTAGATGTAGGGATCGATGTCGAATACCAGGTAGTCGGGGTAGTTGAGAATGGATGACTCGAGCGCCGCGAGTGAGCCCGCGTACTCGGTGCTCGCCCCGGCAGCTTCCGGCGCCGTCTGCGCACGCGAGTGCCACACGTGGAATTCGAGTGTGCCGACCTGGCCTAACCATAAGAGCGTCGGCAGATTGTTGGCGAGGAGATACCGGTGCCGGCCGTCCTTGTGCTCCGAGAACACCGTCACCGTCTCGACGAATTCCGGCAGCGCCTGTTCCCAGTGCTTCTGGAAGAAGCGCTCACCGTTGATCCCTTCCGGCATGCGGATCATGGTGAGCGGCCGATCCTTCAGGTGCGGCAGCATGAAGCGCCCCACCTGCGCCAGATACACGAGGAGATCGCGCTTGCTGACGGCGCCGCGACGCGTGCGCGGATCGGCCGGCCAGTAGATGCGGTCGAGATTGGTGAGTGCTATGCGCGCCCCGCCCACCTGCAGGTCCATGCGCTTCGCCGGATTCTTCAACTGCTCCAGCACCGTCGCGGCGTGGTCCGTCGCAGTACCTGGCAGGAGGGCTTCGTCCACGTGCTCGCGCTGCCGGCTGACACGCGATGCCCGGGAGTCGGGGGCAGGCGAGGGTGTGGCGGCCGCCCGTTCCCGCGCGGGCGCGCCCTTGCGCACGCTACGCGGTGCGATGTCTTCGCGCAGGCGCACGAATACCGGCGCACGCAGCGCGCCTGCCGGCGTCCACTCGCTGAAGGTGACCTCGGCGATGAGTTCAGGCTTCAGCCAGGTCGTCGGCCGGTGCAGCGGCGGCTTCTCGGCAAAGGGTGAGGTCGTACGCTCGAGCTTCGCGGTGCGCTTGAGGAGCGTCGCGATGATTTCGTCGTTGAGCCCCGAGCCGACGTGCCCGGCATAGCGCAGCGCCTTGCCCTCCCAGTACCCAAGCAGCAGCGCGCCCAGCGGCTCGCGTGCGCCCTTGCCGCGCGTGTAGCCGCCGACCAAAAGCTCGGCGGTCTGCGCGGCCTTGATCTTCAGCCACGATCGCGAGCGCTGCCCGGGTTGATAGACGCTGTCGATGCGCTTGGCGACGATGCCTTCAAAGCCGGATTTGAGTGCCGCGCCGTACAGCTCCTCGGCGTCGGCGCTCGAATGCACGAGCTGCAGGTGCGCGCAGGGCAGCAGGCACTGCGACAGGTAACGATGCCGGTCGACGTAAGGGGAGCCACGCAGGTTGAGTCCGGCGAAGTGCAACAGGTCAAAGCACACCAGCACCACCGGTGTTTCGCGCCGTGCCACCTCGATCTCAGCCGCCGTCTTGAGTTGCGCACGATTCTGCAGCGCATGGAAGGAGGGGCGCCCGGCGGCGTCGAGNNGATGTCAGATCAATGCCGCGGCGCGACTGCAGCCGCACACTCGTGCCTTCCACGAAGGCGATAACCCGGTAGCCGTCGAGCTTCGGTTCGTAGCGCCACCGCGGATCGGACTGTGGCGCGTCGCCGGTCTCGGCAAGCATGGGTTTCATTTGTCGCGGTAGCTTCTCCGCGGGGCCGGTTGGGGCGAGCTGCGCCGCGTCGCGCCGCGCGGGCTCTTTGAGAGGGGAGATGTCATCGAGGCTCATGCCCGACAGCACCGACGCCTTGCGCGCCAGGATGTCGTTGGGTTGCGCGAAGCGATCCCGGTGCTTGATCAGAAGCCACTGGTTGCCGCTCCTGGTCTTCACCAGTGCAAACGAGCCCTTGAGCTTCTCGCCGCACAGCAGGATCGAGAGTTTGCCGGCGGCGAGTTCCGCGCGTACGCGTGCCTCGGCCGCGGCGCGATCGATAAACGAGTACTTCTGACCCTCGTCCGGGGAGTACACGCCACAGTCCCACACGATCACGTTCCCCGCGCCGTACTGTTTTGGCGGGATCACACCTTCGAAGGAGGCGTAGTCGAACGGGTGGTCCTCCACCTCCACCGCCATGCGCTTGTCGCTGGCGTCGAGCGAGGGTCCCTTGGGTACGGCCCAGGACTTCAACACCCCGTCGAGCTCAAGTCGAAAATCGTAGTGCAGCTGCCGCGCCGCATGCTTCTGCACCACGAACATCAGCGGGCCGGAGCGTTCGCTAGCTACCTTTGCACGCGGCTCCGGCGTGCGCGTGAAGGAGCGCTTGGCTGCATAGCGGTCGAGGGCACGCTTGCTCACAGCAGCGTACCCACCCATCGGGACAGCGCCTGCAGCAACTCGCTGCGGACGTCCGCGTCCGTGCGCCCCGTGCGCGCAGGAACATGGAAGGAGTGATCCGCGTCCGGGGCCCACACGATGCTCGCGCGCAAACCCAGCCGTGCCACAAGCGCCTCGACGAGCGCGCGCTCCGCGAGCGCATCGCGTGTGCCCTGCAGGAATAACATCGGGACCTGCACCCGCGAGAGATGATCGGCGCGGCTGTCTGCCGGACGTCCGGCGGGATGCAGCGGGAAGCCGAGGAATACAAGTCCGCGCACCCCCGGTAGCGGCGCGAGCGCATGCGCCTGGGAAGTCATGCGGCCACCGAATGAGCGTCCGCCGGCCACGAGCGGCAGCGCTGGCGCGAGCCGCCCGGCCTCGGCCACCGCGGCACGCACCGTTGCGTGACACAGCGCTGGTGGATCCGGCCGGCGCGAGCGCCGCTCCATGTAGGGAAACTGGTAGCGCAACGTTCCGATACCGAGGGTGCCGAGCTCACAAGCCGCGGCGTTCATGAAGGGGTGGTGCATGCCGGCCCCGGCGCCATGGGCGAGGACGTAACAGGCGCGCGCCGTCGGTGGCAGGTGTAGCAGGGCCGAGACGCGCGCACCGCCTTCGACCGCGAAGCTCACCGAATCGCTCGCGTCGACGCCAGCGGCGGTCACTAGCGTACCTGCGCCACCCACGCTGCGAACGGCGGTAGAGTGACATCGTGATCGGCGGCTGTGTCGGTAATGCTCGCCGGGTTCGCCATGAGGGTCGTTAGTCGTGAGCCCCTCACACCCGCGGGCTTGAGCCCGAGCGCTACCCTCTGGGTCGCGCCCGACATGTTGAGCGACACCACGACCGCCGTGCCGTCGGCGGCCACGCGCGCGTAGCTCAGCACGCTGGCATTTTTGGCATCGAGCATCACCAGCCGCCCGTCGCGTAGTGCGGCGTTAGTCCGGCGCAGCGCAATCAGCCGCCGGTGCCAGTTGAGAATCGAGTCCGGCTCGGCGAGTTCGGTTTTGACGTTGATCGTGCGGTAGTTCACCGGCACCGGGAGCCAGGTTCGCGGATTGCTGCTGAACCCGGCCTGGGCGTTGGAAGCGTCCCACTGCATCGGCGTGCGCTCGCCGTCGCGCCCCTTTTCCTTCGGCCAGCCGGTGATGCCGATGGGGTCGCGGACGTCCTGGACCCGCTTCGGTGTCGTGGTGGGCTGCCCGATCTCTTCGCCCTGGTAGAGGAGCACTGCAGAGCGTGAGGTCAGAAGCAGCGCCGCGATGATTTTCGCGATCGCCGCGTTGTGGACGCCGTCCCCGAAGCGGTCCCAGCTGCGGATGTTGTCGTGATTGTCGAACACGAACAGCGGCTCTCCGCCGCCGAGCTGCGTGTCGGCTGCGGTCATGCGCTGGCGGAAGGCGGCGGCATCCAGTTTCGCGCCGAGGCCGAAGAGGGTGTCCATCGGCAACTGCAGTTCATCGTGGTGCGCGCCGCCGTACCAGGGAGCGATGTCCGCGGTGCTCTTCAGATAGGTTTCGCCGATCAGCAGCCGCTCTCCCGGGTAACCATCGACCATGGCGCGCATGCGGCGAATGACGTCGTGAACCTGCGGCAGGTTGTCGGTGTAGATGTTGCTCAGGTTCGGGTCGCCCTGGGCGTTGGTGCCACCGAGCGCCGGCTCATCACGCAGCTGATCGTCTTCGAACAACGTGGTGATCGCATCGAGGCGAAAGCCCGCGACACCCCGATCCAGCCAGAAGCGCATGGCGCCGAACATTGCCTGCTCGACCGCGGGGTTGCGCCAGTTGAGGTCCGGCTGCTGGCGGTAAAACATGTGGTAGTAGTACTGCCCGACGGCCGGCACCCATTGCCAGGCCGAGCCGCCGAACAGGCTCACCCAGTTGTTCGGCGGCAGGTGCTTGCCGGCAGCGTCGACTTTGCCGTCGCTCCAGCAATAGAAATCATGCTTGCCGACGGTGCGCGAGCTCGCAGCCTCGATGAACCACGGATGTTTGTCGGAGGTGTGATTCAGCACCATGTCGAGGATGACACGGATGTGGTGTTGCTTCGCCTGCGCCAGCAGGCGATCAAAATCCGCCAGCGTGCCGTACTGCGGATCCACGCCCCGGTAGTCGGAGATGTCGTAGCCGAAATCCACTTGCGGCGANNGCGATGCCGTTGAGGTCACCGATCCCATCGCCATTGGAATCCTGGAAGCTGCGCGGATAGATCTCGTAGATCACCGCATGCTGCCACCAGGGGGCTGGGCGCGCGCCCGCATGCGCCGCCGGGACAGCGACGCCCGCCGCGAATGAACTGACATATAACAGTGCGGCCGCCAGCGCGCACCGCAGCGCCGCTGGCCGTCTCCACGTCGTTTGCATAAAGCCCGCGCTCTCTACATTCGAATACGGTGCGTGCATAGTACGCGCAAATGTCCACTACCAAACCGCAACTGTGTTCTCATGCCGCGCTCGCTCAACCTGTGGATGGCGGCGGGACTGCTGTGGCTGCTCGACGGCGCCATCAACATCTCCATGGAGCCGTTTCCCGCAGCCCGACTGAACTTCACTTAGGCTTCGTTGCCGAAATAGCGAGGCGTAACACCATGACCACCTCCGTGCCGCTGATTCGAACACTGATCATGGGCTTGCTGCTGACGCCGTTCGCGCCGCTGGCGCAACTGCACGCCGCGGGACCGACCACGGCTACGGTCGAGTTCTCGCCGCCGGCGCAAGCGAAGCTCGCGCGCTACGGCAAGGATGAGGGCGCGGTGTTGCAAGCCAGGATCCAGACGGCCGTGGCGCGTGCCTGCGAAAAGTCGAGTCTTCCGGCCGGGATCACCTTCGCCATCACGGTCGAGGACATTGCCCCGACTCACCCGACCCCCGAGCAGCTGAATGCGAGTCCGGCGCTTGACCCGGTGAAGACGCACTATCTCGGGGGCGCGGACCTCACCGGCTACCTGCGTGACAGCCACAACCAGGTGCTCGCAACCGTCAAGCACAGCTACTTCCCGCCGTCGCTTAAATGGCGGTCGCCATCATTCGATCCCTGGGCGGACGCCAATGTCGCGATTGAGCAGTTCGCGGACCAGATGGGCGCGGCCTGCCGGCGAGTGCCCGCGACTCACATCAACGGCAGCCACTGACCTTATTGGCCTGCGCCGATGCGCCTGGCAGGCGATACGCGCCTGCCGGTGCGCGGGTCAGGTCGCCGCTAAGGTCGGGTCTTTGCCCGGATCGCCCAGCTTGCGCTCGTGGCCGTGGTCGGCGCCGATGAAGATGTAAACCGCCGGCACCACGAACAGCGTGAACAGCGTGCCGATCGACAGCCCGGTCACGAGCACCGTGCCCATGGCCTGCCGTCCGGCCGCGCCGGCTCCGGAGGCAATGACCAGCGGCACCATACCGAACACCATCGCGGCGGTGGTCATCAGGATCGGCCGTAGTCTCACTGCCGCCGCCTCCTCGATCGCGTCGAGCTTGGTGTGTCCATCGCGCTGCAGCTGATTGGCGAACTGCACGATCAGGATGCCGTGCTTACTGATCAGGCCGAGGAGCGTCACCAGTCCCACCTGCGTGTAGATGTTGAGCGACAGGCCCCTTAGCCCTAAGTTGATGAAGATCAGCGCGCCGAAGAGCGCCATCGGCACCGACACCAGGATGACTGCCGGATCACGGAAGCTTTCGAACTGCGCGGCGAGCGCCAGGTAGACGATGGTGAGCGCGAACAGCAGCGTCACGACGAAGCTGCCGGACCCCAGCATGAACTGCCGGGATTCCCCGGAGTAGTCGGCCGTGTAGCCGCTCGGCGCGACCTCCTTCAACGTAGTGCGCAGGAATTTCAGTGCATCCGCCTCCGCGACCGCCGGCACACCGGCGATGGTGGCGGAGTTCAGCTGCTGGAAGTGGCTGATGGTCTCCGGCACGACCGAGGTCTTGAGAGTCGCCACGGTGCGCGCCGGGATGAGTGAGCCGTCACCGGAGTGCACGTAGTAGTCGAGCACCTGGTCGGGATTCAAGCGGTCGACCTGCAGCACCTGCGGGATGACTTTGTAGGATCGACCGGCGATCGCGAAGTAATTGACGTAACCGCCGCCCAGGGCGGCGGTCAAGGCACCGCCGACGTTCTGCTGCGTCAGCCCCAGGTCGCTCACCATGTCGCGGTCGACGGTCACGGTCGACTGCGGCTTATCGAGCTTCAGGTCCGCATCGATGAACCAGAACATGCCGCTCGACCTGGCCTTGTCGAGCACCCGGTTGGCGACCTCGTTGAGATTCTGCAGCGGATCGGTGGTCGTGATCACGAACTGCACCGGAAATCCAAACGAACCGGGCAGGGCGGGGAACTGGAATGCAGCCACCCGCGCGCCCGGGACCTTGTTCCATTCGTTCTGCAGCCCCATCTGCAGCTCGGCGGCGCCGCGGGTGCGCTCGTTCCAGGACTTCAACAGCACGCCGCCGAAGCCCTGATTCACGGACGGCGCGCCGGTCAGCTGGAACATCGCCTCGTACTCGGGAAGCTTGCGCGCAATTTGGAACTCCATATTGGAGTAGGCCTGCATCTGCGCCAGCGTCGCGTTCGGTGGTCCGATGGTCTGCTCGAGCACGATGCCCTGNNCACCCCGAACAGCACCACCACCTGCCAGGTCGCCAGCCAGCTCGCGAGGCGGCGCTTGTAGCCATCGCGGATGCGATTGAAGGTGCGATCGAGGAAGTGTGTGAAGCGCCCCTCTTCCTGCCCGGCGGTGAACACCTTGGAGCACAGCATCGGCGAGAGCGTCAGCGCGATGACGCTGGAGATGGTGACCGCACCGGCCAGCGTAAAGGCGAACTGCGTAAACAGCGCACCGGTGAGCCCGCCCTGGAATCCGATCGGGACATAGGCGGCCACCAGCACAATGGTCATGGCGATGATCGGCCCACCGAGTTCGCGCGCCGCCTGCAGCGCGGCGTTCAAGGGCGTCTCGCCTTGCTTCAGGTGCCGGTCGATGTTCTCCACCACGATGATGGCATCGTCCACGACCAGCCCGATCGCGAGCACCAGCGCCAGCAGGGTCAGCAGGTTGATGGAGTAACCGAATGCCAGCATGATGAAGAAGGCTCCCACCAGCGACAGCGGCATGGCGACTACCGGCACGAGTACCGCGCGCGGGCTTCCCAGGAACAGGAAAATAACCACCGTCACGATGAGCAGCGCCTCGACCAGCGTCTTAATGACTTCATTGATCGAGCTGGTGATGAACTTGGTCCCATCGTAGGCGATCTTCTGGGTGACGCCGGTCGGCAGCTGCGCGGCGATTTCTGGCAACACCGCACGCACCCGTTTGACCACGTCGAGCACGTTGGCCTTGGGCGCTACCTTGATGCCGATGAACACCGAGCGCTGGCCGCTGAAGGCGACGTTGAAATCATAGTTCTCGGCGCCGAGGACGACGGTGGCCACGTCCTCGAGCCGCACCAGCGCATCGCCCTGCTTCTTCACCACCAGGCGGCGGAACTCATCGAGCGAATGCGCGTCAGTGTTTGCCGCCAGGTCGACGGTCACCATCTGGCCCTTGGACTGGCCGACCGCGGCGAGATAGTTGT
>PLEC01000149.1 GCA_003136935.1 Gammaproteobacteria bacterium | reverse complement strand
TTCGGCTCCGCCCAACCCTTCAATTCGAAGTGGTGGTGAATGGGCGCCATCCGGAAGATGCGGCGGCCGGTCAGCTTGAAGGACGCGACCTGCAGGATGACGGACGCGGTTTCGAGCACGAACACTCCGCCCATCAACAGCACCACCAGCTCCTGACGCACGATCACGGCCAGCACCCCGATGGCAGCTCCAATCGCCAGCGCCCCGACGTCGCCCATGAAGACCTGTGCGGGGTAGGAGTTGAACCACAGGAACCCGAGCCCGGCGCCGGCGAGCGAGGCGCAGAAAATGAGGAGTTCTCCGGCGCCGCGGATCTCCGGAATCTGCAGGTAGTGGGCGAACACGGCGTTGCCGCTCACGTAGGCGAAGATGCCGAGCGCCGAGACCACCAGTGCCGCCGGCATGATCGCCAGCCCATCGAGCCCGTCGGTGAGGTTCACCGCGTTGCTCATGCCGACGATCATCAGATACGCAAACACGATGAAACCGAACGCCGTGAGCGGCGCGTGGAAGGTCTTGAAGAACGGCAGGAAAAAGGTCGTCTCGGCCGGCTCGGTCGCGGTGTAGTACAGAGTCGCCGCGGTGGCGAGCCCCGCGACTGTCTGCCACAGGTACTTCCAGCGGGCGGCCAGGCCCTTGGGGTTCTTGATTACGAGCTTCAGGTAATCGTCGTAGAAGCCGATGAAGCCGAACGCGAAGGTCACGCCGAGCACGGTCCACACCAGCCGGTTCGACAGCTCCGCCCACAAGAGCGTGCTCACCAGCGTCGTCACCAGGATGAGAGCTCCGCCCATGGTGGGCGTGCCGGCCTTGGGCAGATGCGTGCGCGGACCATCCTCGCGCACCACCTGTCCGATCTGATAACGCGACAGCCGCGAGATCATCCACGGGCCGACGATGAGCGACAGTCCGAGTCCGGAGGCGGTGGCGAGAATCGCCCGAAATGTCAGGTAGGAAAAAACGTGCAGGCCGATGATGCGGCCGGCGAAGTGTTGGGTGAGCCAGTACAGCACGTCAGTGCCCGCCCTGGCTGGCGCCGGAGCCGCCGGTAAGCGCATCCACCACGCGCTCGAGCCGATTGACGCGCGAACCCTTCACGAGCAGCCGCACCTCGGGACCCGCTGTCGCCAGCGCCCCGCCCAGGGCCGCCGTGAGGGACGACGCGTCGGTGAACCCCTGCGCACCGGCGCCGAAACTCTCGGCCGCCAGCGCCGCGAGCGCGCCGAGCGCGTACAGCCGCTCGACGCCATGGTGACGGGCGAATTCGCCCATGTCGGCGTGCGCGCTGACCGCGTGCTCGCCCAGTTCGGCCATGTCGCCCAGTACCAGCCACCTGCGTCCGCTTAAGGTTGCCAACACCTCGATAGCGGCGCGCACCGAGCTGGGATTGGCGTTGTACGAATCATCGATGAGCCAGGCGCCGCTGGCCGCCTGCTTGAACTGCAGCCGCCCGGGTACGGCACGCACCGCGGCGAGACCTGCGGCGATGTGGGTCAGGGTCGCGCCGGCGCTGGCCGCCGCCGCCGCGGCGGCGAGTGCGTTGGCGACGTTGTGCGCGCCGCCGAGCGCGAGGCGGATGTCGGCGCTGCCAGCGGGGGCGTGCAGCGTGAAGCTGGTGCTGAAACCCTGCGAGCCCACCGCGGTGCGCACGCCGCTGGCGCGAAAATCCGCGCGCTCGCGCACCCCGAAGCTCACTACGCGCGCCGGGGTCAGGGAGCGCCACAGCCCGCAGAACGCGTCGTCGGCGTTGATGACTGCCGTCGCCGCGGAGCTGAGTCCCGCGACCATCTCGCCTTCCGCGCGCGCGACGCCGTCGAGGCTGCCGAAGCCTTCCAGATGCTCAGCGCCCGCATTGGTGATCACGCCGATGGTCGGGCGCGCGATCTTGACGAGTCCCGCCACGTCACCTGCGCGGTTGGCGCCCATCTCCACCACCGCGTAGCGATGTGCGGCGCCGAGGCGCAGCAGCGTGAGCGGCACGCCGATGTGGTTGTTGAGGTTGCCGCGCGTGGCAAGACACTTGCCCGCCTCACCGAGAATCGCGGCCGTCATTTCCTTGACCGTGGTCTTGCCGTTGCTGCCGGCCACGCCCACGAGATGGCCGCTGAAGCCCTCGCGCCAGCTGGCGGCCGCACGCGTGAGTGCAACCTGCGTGTCGCTCACCACAATCTGCGGCAGTGGCACGCTCTGCGCGGCCTCGACGAGCGCGCCCACGGCGCCGCGCTCGCGCGCCGCGCCGACAAATTCGTTGCCGTTGAATGTCGGCCCCTTGAGGGCCACGAACAGCTGCCCGGCCTCAAGCACGCGCGAATCGCTGACCACGTCCGTGTAGGCGGCATCCGCGCCGCTCAGCCGGCCACCGCAGGCCTGCGCAAACCCCTGGAGCGTGCGCTTCATGCCTCGAGCCTCGCCAGCTCCGCGCTCACCACCGCCTGGTCCGAGAATGCGCGCCGCGTCGTGCCCTGGATCTGGTAGTCCTCGTGCCCCTTGCCCGCGATCAGCGCCACGTCATCCGCATCGCAGCGCTCGAGCGCTATGCGGATCGCGAGCGCGCGATCGTGCTCGGTCATGTGTGGCGTAGGCCGCGTGATGCCGGCGAGGATGTCCGCCACGATCCGCGCCGGATCCTCGCTACGCGGGTTGTCGTCGGTCACAATGATGTCGTCAGCAAGCTCGGCGGCCACCGCTCCCATCTGCGGCCGCTTGCCGGCGTCGCGGTCACCGCCACAGCCGAACACCACGCGCAGCTGTCCGCGGCAGTGCAGCCGTGCGGTACGCAGTGCCTTGGCAAGCGCGTCGGGCGTGTGCGCATAGTCGACGATGGCGAGCGGGGTACGGCCACGGCCGCCGAACATCTCCATGCGCCCGCTGGCGGCGCGGCAGTGCGCCAGCGCCCGCGCGGCACGCTCGAGCGGAATGTCCCAGGCGAGCAGCACCGCCAGCACCGTCAGCACGTTGTCGACGTTGAACTCCCCAACGAGACGTACCGCAAACTCGGCCGCCCCCCAGCTGGATTCGACTTCGAGCGACAGCCCTGTCTGCTCGGCGGTCACCCCTACCGCGCGCACATAGGCGCCGGCCTCGCCGACGGCGCTCCGGGGCGCGCTGCGCGCCGTGACAATCAGGCGCGCCGCGGAATCCCGCGCCGCGAGCTCCCGCCCGAACGCGTCATCGATGTTGATAATGCGGTGGGCGAGTCCCGGCCAGGTGAACAGACGCGCCTTTGCCGCCGCGTACGCCTCCATGGTGCCGTGATAGTCGAGGTGGTCACGGGTGAGATTGGTGAAAGCCGCGGTATGGAAGCGCACGCCGTTCACGCGCGACTGGTCGAGCGCATGCGAGGACACTTCCATGCCCACGCACTCGGCGCCCAGATCGCGCAGCGCCGCGAGCTGGCGCTGCACGCTGACCGCATCGGGAGTGGTATGCACCGTCGGCGTCAGCGCCGGCGGCACGCCGAAGCCGAGTGTGCCCATGTACGCGGCGGGTCCGCGGCACTGCTGCAGCGCCTGCGCCAGCAGCCACGCGCAGGTGGTTTTGCCGTTGGTTCCGGTGATGCCGGCCACCGTGAGATCCCGGGAAGGCGCGCCAAAGAAGCGATCGGCGATGACGCCGGCGCGCTCGGTGAGCGTGGGCACGGCGGCGACGAAGGTCCCGGGCGCAAGTGCGGGCAGGCTCTCGCCGGCGGCAAGCTCCGCTTCGTACAGCACGGCCCGGGCACCGCGGGCCACAGCCTCCGCGGCAAAGCGCACGCCGTGATGCGTGCGCCCCCGGCAGGCGAGGAACAACGTACCCGGAGTCGCGGCGCGGCTGTCGAGCGTCACGTCCCCGACCACGATGCCCTCGGGCACCGTGGCGAAACCGGCGGTAAGTTCAGCGAGCGACCGTGGGGCGCGGCCCCTTTCTGCGGTAACCGTCATGGCAGGGCCGCCGTGCGCACCGAGCCGCCGCCGACACTGGCGGGCAGTTCCTCGGGAGCATTGACCGGCTTGTCCGGCGCCACCGCGAGCAGGCGCAGTGCGCCGCCCACAATCCTCGAAAATACGGGTGCTGCGACCTCTCCGCCCCTGTGCTGCCCGGCGGTCGGCTCATCGATGATCACCACCGCGGCGAGGCGTGGATCCGTCGCCGGCGCCACACCACCGAACACCGCCATGTAGCGATCCGTCGAGTAACCGCCGGCGGTCGCCTTGTAGGCCGTGCCGGTCTTGCCGGCAACGCGGTAGCCGGGAATGGCCGCAAGTTTTCCCGTGCCCTCAGCTGCCACCACCGACTCGAGCATGCCAACGAGCTCACGGCACACCGTGGGTTCGAGCGCACGCGTGCCTTGCGGTGGCCCGTCCACGCGTAGAAAGGAAACCGGGCGCGAAACGCCGGACGAGCCGATGGTCGCGTAAGCGTGCGCGAGCTGCAGCGGCGTGACCGAAAGTCCATAGCCATGCGACATGGTGGCGATACCGATGGGGCGCCACTGCGAGTAGTTGGGCAGGAGACCCGCGGATTCCCCGGGGTAGCCGCTGGTCGTGACCTCGCCGAAGCCCAGGTGGTTAAGCGTGGTCCAGATTTCCTGCGGCGGCAGCGAGAGTGCGATGTGCGCCATGCCGACATTCGAGCTCTTGGCGAGCACGGTGGCGATGTTGATCGCGCCAAGGTCGTGCTCGTCCTCGAAGATCTTGACGCCGACCTTAAAAAAGCCCGGCGAAGTGTCGATGATGCTGTGGCTGTCGTACTTGCCGGAAGCCAGCCCGGCGGCGACGAAAAACGGCTTGATGGATGAGCCGGGCTCGAAAATGTCCGTGGCCGCGCGGTTGCGATAGCTCGACGGCTCGATCTGCTCGCGGTCGTTCGGGTTGTAGGCCGGCTGGTTCACCATGGCGAGCACTTCGCCGCTATCGACGTCGAGCACTACCACCGAGCCGGCGCTCGCGCGCTGGTCACGGATCGCGGCCTTCAGCTCCCGGTACGCGAGATACTGGATACGCAGGTCCACCGACAACACCAGGTCGCGTCCCGGGCGCGCCGGCCGGATACTCT
Source organism: Gammaproteobacteria bacterium (assembly GCA_003136935.1). GTDB lineage: Bacteria > Pseudomonadota > Gammaproteobacteria > Steroidobacterales > Steroidobacteraceae > 13-2-20CM-66-19. Next base: position 5,436 of record PLEC01000149.1, on the reverse strand, counting down.
CGACGTTCTGCACGATGCGTCCGTAACGGTCCTGGATGACGCGCTTGGCGCCGTCTTCCCCCGCCAGCCAGTGATCAAAGGCCAGCTCCAGGCCCTCCTGTCCCGAATCGTCCACGTTGGTAAAGCCGAGCAGGTGCCCGCTCACTTCCCCTGCCGGGTAGTAGCGGCGGTACTCGCGCGAGGTATAGATACCGGGGATTCCGAGCGCCTTGATCTGCTCGGCCTCGGCGGGCTGAAGGTGGCGCGCGAGGTACAGGAATTCGCGATCGAGATTACTCGTGATGCGACGCGTGAGTTCCTGGCGGTCGAGCTTGAGGGCTTGCGCGAGACGCGGGATCTGGTCGGTCGCCAGCGCCAGCTCCCCGGGGTTTACCCATATGGAATCCACCGGGGTACTGACCGCCAGCGGCTCGCCGTGGCGGTCGGTGATGGTGCCGCGGTGCGCGGCGATGTCGAGGACGCGCGAAAAGCGCGCATCGCCCTCTTTGGCGAGAAACCCGTGATCGACCAGCTGCAGGTCGACCGCGCGCCACACCAATCCTAAGGCGCTCGCCCCCAGAAGACTCATCAGGAGCCAGACGCGCCAGCGGAACGAACCGGAAACCGACTCGCGTGCACTGCGCGCCTTCATGGAGAAATGATCTCGATGTCCTTCGGCGGCGGCGTCGCCATGCGCAGCTTGGTGCTCGCAACGCGCTCCACGAAGGCATGGGTGGACCAGGCGCTCTGCTCCAGCTGCAGCTGGCCCCATTCAATTTCCAGGTTGTCGCGCCGCGCGTTCAGGCTCTCGAGCTCGACGAACATCTCGCGCGAGCGGTGCTTGCACCAGATCGCACCGGCGGCTGAACCGAGTGCGGCTACCCACAGGACCGGCACCGCAAGGAGCAGCAGACCGCGGGTTTTCACGGCAGTTTCTCGGCGACGCGCAAGAGCGCGCTGCGGGCACGCGGGTTGCGCGCCAGCTCCTCGTCCGTGGGCCGGACCTTGCGGCCGATCAGCTTCAGGCGCGGCCGGGCGGCGGCGGGCACGACCGGCAGCGCTTTGAGCGCCGGGTCAACCTGCGAATGGCCCTGCATGAAGCCCTTAACCGCACGATCCTCGAGGGAGTGGAAGCTGACCGCGGCCAGCCGCCCGCCAGGGGCGAGGACGGTCAGTGCGCTGCTCAAACCGCGTTCGATCTGCCCCAGTTCATCATTGATGAACATGCGCAGCGCCTGAAAAGTGCGGGTCGCGGGATGCTTGCCAGGCTCACGGGTGCGGACCGCGCCAGCGATCAGGGCGGCGAGCTCGCCGGTGCCGCCGAGCGCGCGCTCCTGACGCGCGGCAACGATGGCCTGCGCCACGCGACGCGCGAAGCGCTCCTCGCCGAAAGTGGCGATCACCTGGCGAATCTCGTCGACGCCCGCCCGAGCGAGCCACGCCGAGACGGGCTCGCCACGCGTCGGGTCCATGCGCATATCGAGCGGACCATCGGCACGGAAGCTGAAGCCGCGGCGTGCATCATCGAGCTGCGGAGACGAAACGCCGAGGTCGAAGAGCACGCCCCGGCAAGGACGATCGTGCGCGTCTGCGGGCACGAGCGCGCCGAGATTGGCAAACGACGCATGGACGAGCGTAAGCCGCATTTCGTCGGCAAAGCGGCGGCGGCCGGCCTCGATGGCCTGCGGATCGCGATCAATCGCGAGCACGCGGCCTTCTCGACCCAGGGCCTGGAGAATGAGTGCCGTATGACCGCCCCGCCCGAACGTCGCATCGACATAGAAACCGCCCGCTTCCAGGGCCAACCCCGCGAGCACCTCGGCGGCGAGCACCGGCGTGTGCTCATCCACGTTGGAAGCGGTGCGCGTTGGCCCGGTCACCCTCGTTTGTGCAAGACCCCTAAGTCCATTGCTGAAAGTCGCCTGCGGCGCTTTCAGCCCGTGGGCAAAAGGCGTGACTTTTGCCCACTAGAGCGACAGGGACTCGAGCTCGGACGGCAGATCGCTCACGGCATCCTGGTTTGCCAGCCACGCGTCGCGCCGCTCGTTCCAGCGCGTCTCGTCCCACAGCTCGAACCGGTTACCCTGACCAATCAGCATTCCGTGCCGCTCGAGCTTCGCGAATTCGCGCAGCTCGGGCGGCAGCAGGACCCTGCCGTGCCCGTCGAGGGGCAGATCGGTCGCGTGTCCCACCATCAAGCGCTGCAGCCGGCGCGCGGTCGCGTTGAGACTGGGCAGGCTCATGAGCTTGCGTTCGATCTGTTCCCACTCGGGCAGGGGATAGATGAGGAGGCACTGGTCCCGGTCCACCGTGACGACCAATTTCCCCTGCGCGAGCTCAGCGATCTGCTCGCGGTAGCGGGTGGGCATGACCATCCGCCCCTTGTCGTCCAGGGTAATTTTTGTTGCACCGCGAAACATGACCCGTGAGGCGAGAGTTCGCCCATTTGCCCCCACTTTCTCCCACTGGCTGCCACTATAGGAATCGGGGGCGAACTATGTCAATTGAAATAGTGTGAAATTCGTCGCAGTCACAACGACTTATGTGTAAATGACCAGTGTCGCCGCCGGATCACACCGGCACACATTCATTCATAGCAATCAGCGGCTTGCCCGGTGAACTTTATACAGCGGTTCACAGCGGCGGCCCCTGTGGGCCCACCGGCCGCGCCTTTCGGACGGCGAAGGCGTCAGAAAGCAGCGCGTCCGAGTCGACCCGAATGGACCGAAGCTAAGGGTTCAGGAAGCCTCAAATGCGTGCCGGAGCCACTCGATCCGGGGCGCGCGACCCAAGGGATCGCTCACGATGAGGACATCGAAGCGCACCGGCAGGCGCGCGAGCTCGCGGTGTTGTTGCAACAGCGCACTCGCGGCACGCGTGATGCGCTGCCGCTTGCGCCAGCCAACACTGGCGGCGGCCCCGCCGAAGGTGGCGCTGGCGCGCGTGCGCACCTCGGCAACAACCAACACCTGCTCATCGCGCGCCACGATGTCGAGTTCCCCGAGCCGGCGCCGGTAGTTGCGCGCGAGAATTTCCAGGCCCTGGGCGCGCAGGTATTGCGCCGCCAGCTCTTCGGCGCGTCGTCCGCATTCCTGCCGGCTGGTGAGCATCCGCGCTGCACTTCGATGTTATGTTGGAAGTTGGTACAGGCAAGTCAGTCGGAGCTCGCCGCCGGCAGCAGGCGCAGCTCACCGTTGTGCAGCTGCGCCCAGCCAAGCTCGCGGCGAATGCGCCGCTCGGCGTCGAAGCTCAGGCGTCCCGTCAGGCCCTCGATGCTGACATTGCCCGCGACGCCCGGGTTGCGCAGCGCCACCGCCAGGCGGTAGGCGTCGAAGCCAAAGGCGAACAGGCGCCCGCGATGCGGTCCCCCGCTCGGCCAGGCGTCGTGCGCGGCAGCGCGTACCGCGTCCGCGAGGTCCCCGCCCAGCATCCACGGCATGTCGGGAAACATCAGGCCTTCGAGGTCTTGATTGGCACGCGGGTCGGGTTCGAAGGCATCCGAGGTGGCATAGGTGGCGATGTCGCCGGCGTAGTGGAAGCGTAGTTGCGGGCGCAACAGTCTCTCGATGTTGGCCTGCGCGGGCGCGAAAATGAATTCGATGTCGTTACGGCGCCGGGGCTCGGAGATCAGCTTGGTGCCGAGCACCGACTCCAGCCGCCGTGCCCGCGCGACGCTGTCGCTAATGCGCAGCACGGCGGTGATCGAGCTTGAGAAGTCGGTGCGCGCGGTATCGATCGCTTCGCTGCTGATCAGCTCGCCGCCGCCGGCGGTCAGCTCCTGCCTGAATGCGGCCAGTACCCGCGTGCCCCAGTCGCCTGCCGGTACGATGGCGACGCCGCGACGATGGTGGTCCTGCAGCACGCGCTGCGCCACCAGCCGCGCCTCGTCCTCAGGCGACAGCGCGTACTGGTAGAACTGCGCCGGGGCGGAATGTTCCGCCGGCAGGAAATTCAGCGCCAGCAGCGGTGGATGGCGACCCGGCGTGTCGGCGGCGGCGGTGACCTCCTCGCGGGTGAGGGGACCCACGATAAAATCAGCGCCCTCGCGGGTCGCAGCACTGACCGCATCTGCCACGCTTACGGTGCCGGTGTCGTAGACCCGCACCGGGACGCGCTGCGCGGCGGGGCCCTGGTAGAACGCGGTCATGAAACCCTCGCGCACGCTCAGCGCCGACGCCGCGGCGCGCCCCGTCACCGGCAGGAGCAGGGCGATGTGTGGTGCGTTTTCGCCCGCGTTCGCCGGCGTGGCCCCCAGAGGCGCGGTGCGCCCGGGCGCCTGTTCGCGGGCGAGCTGGGCGTTCAGGCGCGCGCGCTCGGCGCCCTGCTCCGCCGACAGCGGCGATTCGGTCGAGGCGAGCACGCGCGCGGCGTCATCGGGGCGCCGCGCCGCCAGATACGCGCGCGCTGCACGCAGCAGGTAGCCGTTGCGATCGGCGCCGGTGTTCTGCCCCGCGAGATCCTCGTAGACCCGCGCCGCGCCCGCCTCATCGCCATAGCCCTCGAGCGCGACCGCGCGGTCAACCGATGGCGGCGGCCCGCCGCGTTCGGCGAGGCTCGGGCAGCCACTCAGGGAACAGCTCGCGAGGAGTGCAAACGCGAGGCGCAACATCCAGCGGGCGGGGAGCATCGGTTGAACAGCCTCTCGTTGGCGGGCAGGATGCCCGCTTGGTCCCTTGGGTGAACCGGAGATTATATAGTGGTGAAGACGCCAGGCAGGTTGCAAGTCGTCGCCACCCCCATAGGCAACCTCGCGGACCTGAGCGCGCGCGCCCGCACAGCGCTCGAGGCTGCGGACCTCATTGCCGCCGAAGATACGCGCCACACCCTGGTCCTGCTGCAGGCGTTCGGCATCGCGAAACCGCTTATCTCACTGCACGGGCACAATGAGTCGCAACGCGTGCCGCAGTTGCTGGCGCGGCTCGAGGCTGGCGAGACCGTCGCGCTCGTCAGCGATGCGGGCACACCGCTGCTGTCGGATCCGGGATTCGAGTTGGTGCAGCGGGCCGCGCAGGCGGGCATACCCGTGGAAAGCATCCCGGGACCCTCGGCGATCACCGCCGCGCTTGCGGTCGCGGGGCTGCCGACCGCTCGCTTCTGCTTCGAAGGCTTTCTGCCGGCGCGCGCGACAGAGCGGCGCACTGCACTCGCAGGNNCGCACGCTGGTGTTCTTCGAGGCCCCCCACCGGATCGCCGCGACGTTGCACGACATGGCGGCCGAATTCGGCGCGCGCGCGGCCGTCGTCGCCCGCGAGCTCACCAAGGCGCACGAGACCATCTATCGCGGCACGCTCCACGAGCTCGCGGCGCGGGCGGCCGCGGATGAGAATTTTCAGCGCGGCGAGATCACCCTCGTCGTGCATGGGGCAGCCACCGCCGCGGCCGGCGTCGACGAGGGCGAGCTGCGCCGCACCGTGGACATCCTGGCGAAAGAGTTGCCGCCCGGGCGGGCGGCGGCGG
>PLEC01000086.1 GCA_003136935.1 Gammaproteobacteria bacterium | reverse complement strand
TCGCGCATTTCGCCGACCAGGATGACGTCCGGGTCTTCGCGCAGCGCCGAGCGCAGCGCTTCGCTGAAGCCGAGCGTGTCGCGATGTACTTCGCGCTGGTTGACCAGGCAGCGCTTGGACTCGTGCACGAACTCGATCGGATCTTCGATAGTGATGATGTGGTCGGGCCGGTTGTCATTACAGTGATTGACCATGCCGGCGAGCGTCGTGGACTTGCCGGAGCCGGTGGGCCCGGTCACGAGCACCAGTCCGCGCGGCAGCATGCACAGGTCGCGGAAGATCTTCGGCGCCGCCAGGTCATCGAGTGACAGGATCGCGGACGGGATGTTGCGGAACACGGCGCCCGCGCCGCGGTTCTGGTTGAAGGCGTTGACGCGGAAGCGCGCCAGCTTTGGAATCTCGAAAGAGAAATCGGTTTCGAAGAACTCTTCGTAGGCCTTGCGCTGCTTGTCATTCATGATGTCGTACACCATGGCATGCACTTCTTTGTGCGACAGCGGCGGCATGTTGATGCGCTTCATGTCGCCGTCGACACGGATCATCGGCGGCACACCCGAAGACAGATGCAGGTCCGAGGCATTGTTCTTGACGGCGAATGCCAGCAGTTGCGCGATATCAACAGCCATTGAAGCTCCCTGGAACGGCGCGTGCGAAGTTGCAGAAAAAGCCCATGCGGGCCTGCACTTCGGGCGCGCGGGCAGTATAACGGAGGGGTAATAGGTCCAATATGTTAATGAGTCCGCAGAATTTGCCCGAGCGTATCAATGCAGTGCTCGGACAGGTGAGGCAGGCGGTCGCGACGGCCGGACGGAGTGCGCAGTCGGTCACAGTCCTGGCCATCGGCAAGGCCCAGCCCCCGCAAACGCTCGCGGACGCGGCGCGCTGCGGCCTGAGTCATTTTGGCGAGAGTTACCTGCAGGAAGCGCTCGGAAAACAAGCGGCGCTGCGGGAATTGCCGCTGACGTGGCACTTCGTAGGGCGCGTGCAGGCCAACAAGACGCGCGTCATCGCGGAACAGTTCGCCTGGGTGCATACGGTGGAGCGGCTGAAAATCGCCGAGCGCCTCGCGGCTCAGCGTCCCTTTCATGCGCCGCCCCTGAATATCTGCCTGCAGGTGAATCTCGCCGCCGAGGCCACCAAGGGCGGCGTCGCAGTCGCGGAATTGCCGGCGCTTGCGGCCGCGGTGGCGCAACTGCCACGCCTGCAGCTGCGGGGACTCATGTGCATCCCGCCCGAAGAAGCCGAGCCGGGGCGCCAGCGCGCCTGGTTCGCCCAGCTGCGGGTTCTGCGGGATGAGCTCAACGCCGGCGGACTGTCCCTCGACACCCTGTCGATGGGCATGAGCGCAGACTTCGAAGCGGCCATCATGGAAGGCTCCACCATCGTGCGCCTCGGGACCGCGCTCTTCGGCGCCCGGCCGTAGCGCCACTGCGGGAAGCGCGCTTTTCGCCGGTAAAAGCCACGCCGACCCGCCGAAATGGCCTCCAGCCATTTTGGCCAATCGACAAGTACAATGTGCCAGCATGAACAGGAGCGTGTGCATACTCGGCGCCGGCAACATGGGACGCGCGCTCGTGGGTGGCCTGCTGCGCTCCGGCACGCGCCCCGAACAACTCACCGTCGGCGAGAAAAGTGTCGCAGCGCGCGAAACGCTGGCGCGCGATTTCGGTGTGAGCGCATCCGCCGACAACGCGCTGGCGGCCGCGGGCGCCGCCGTGGTGGTGCTCGCCGTGAAGCCGCAGGACGCCGTGGCGACGCTGGCCGGGCTTGCGGAGCTCTTCGCGAGACAGCGCCCGCTGGTGGTTTCGGTGGCAGCCGGCGTGCGCATCGCCGCTTTGCAGAGTGCCTGTGGCGCAGGGATTGGGGTGGTGCGCGCAATGCCCAACCGCCCCGCTCTGGTCGGCGCCGGAATCACCGGACTGTACGCCGCGGGCGAGGTCTCCCCGGCAGACCGTGCGAGCGCCGAGCGCGTGCTTGGATCCGTGGGCGAAACCGTGTGGGTGCCGAGCGAGGAGGCGCTGGACGTGGTCACGGCGCTCTCGGGGAGCGGGCCGGCTTACTTCTTTCTTCTGGCGCAGCTTATGGCCGAGGCGGGTGAGCGGCTCGGTCTGGAAGCACCCGCCGCGCGGCGCCTGGCGCGCGCGACGCTGTACGGCTCGGGGCTCCTGGCTCAAGCCGCGGACTGCGACCTTAAGCGCCTGCGGGCCGAGGTCACCTCCGCGGGAGGCACGACGGAGGCAGCCGTGCGCGTCCTCGAGGGCGCTGACCTGCGCGCCACGGTAGCGCAGGCGCTGGCTGCGGCGGCGCAGCGCAGCCGCGAACTGGCCGCCGCCACTGCGATCACGGCAACGGGCGCGAGAAATTCATGAGCGCGATCTATTTCATCGTCGAAACCCTGCTGTCGCTGGCGCTGTTCGTGTTCCTGGCGCGGCTGCTGCTGCAGCTGACCCGGGCCGACTTCCGCAATCCCATTTCACAGGCGGTGGTGCGGCTGACCAATCCGCTGATCCTGCCATTGCGGCGCGTATTGCCCCCGGTCGGCAAGCTCGACAGCGCCTCGGTCGTCGCGGTGCTGCTGGTGACCGCGGTCGAGGTTGGCTGCCTGTTCGCGTTGCACGGCGTCGGTGTGCCCGGTCCGCTCGCCTGGGCACGCGCAATGGTGGTGGAAATCAGCCGTACGCTGCTGTGGACCTACTTCTACGCCATCTTTCTCTACGCGCTCCTGAGTCTCATCGCGCCCGGGGGCTACTCGCCCTTACAGTCGGTGCTCGCGGCGCTGTGCGAGCCGGTGTTGCGCCCGATCCGCCGGCTGATTCCTTCGGTGGCGGGACTCGACCTCTCGCCGCTGTGGGCGATCATCCTCATCCAGGCACTGCTGATCCTGTTGCGCTGAGCGAGCGCTCTTGTCTGTCGGAACACGTGCTTAAGCGCGACTTCGCACCGGGAATCACAGCATCAGCGAAGCCCCTCCTGGCATGTCAAGTGCCCCTGGAGGGCGCCGCGCACCGCGCAAACCCTGAGAAAAAAGGCATTTCCGCAACACGGGCGGGAAAAAAGCGCTTGCGTAAGCGCGCGCATGTGCTATTTTTCGCGCCGATTCTCGATAAGCGGCAGCACTGCGCCGCGTTCCGCAATCACTAAATTTAATTCCAGGAGTAGGGCAACATGGCGAAAAAGGGTGGCGCACCGACGAAGTCGGAAGTACTGACACACATCTCCAAAGACACGGGACTCTCCCGCAAGCAGGTCGGAGGCGTCTTCGATTCGCTGGGCGGTGTGATCAAGAAGAGCCTGCGCGGCAACGGCTTGTTCACGATGCCGGGCCTTTTGAAGATGAAGGTCGTCAAGAAGCCGGCCACCAAGGCTCGCGAAGGCGTCAATCCGTTCACCGGCCAAAAGATGATGTTCAAGGCCAAGCCGGCGAGCAAGAAGGTTCGCGTGATGCCTCTGAAGAGCTTGAAGGGCATGGTGAACTCCTAAGAGTTCACGCTTTCCGCTTTGACTGCGGAACGAAGCCCGGGAGGAGAAATCCTCCCGGGCTTTTTGTTTTTTTACACCGCCCTGTGGGCGTCCGCCGCGCGCCCCATGAAGGCGAGCACCGTCTCGCGCAAGTCATTGATACGGCCGTGAAAGAAATGCCCCGCACCGGGCAGCACGGCGACCTCAGGCGCGGGCGCCAGGGTGCGTGCCCACGCGAGTACCACATCCGGTGGCACCACCTCGTCCGCGCCACCCTGCACGATGAGCCACGGGCACGCCGGCGGCGCCGCCCCCGTCACTGCGATCTTGGTGATGCCCGGTGCGACCGCCACCAGGCGTGCGGGCGCGGCCTCACCCGCAGCCCATACCGCCACCGAACCGCCAAACGAAAATCCTCCCAGCCATAGCGAAGCGCCCGGCCAGCGCTTGCGCCCGTAGGCGATGACGGCGAGTGCGTCCTTTATCTCGCCGCGGCCGTCGTCATAAGTCCCCGCGCTCGTACCGACGCCGCGGAAGTTGAAACGCACCGCGGGTGCTCCGAGCTGGTTGAAGGCACGCGCCAGGGTGTGNNCGCGAGCCTCACCAGCAGGCGATTCAGGCGCTGCACGTACTCAGGCGGATTGGCGAGCGACACGCCTTCGGCGAGCGCCGCCTGGTCGAAGAGCAGTTGCGCGAGTTCCGCAAACTGACTCGCGTCCGCGACGCCATCCAGGTATTTCACCAGCGGGTGCCCGACATTCACTTCCAGGAGCGGGCGTGCATCGGGCGCCTTCTGGCCCGCGGCGCTGAGGATGCGGCGCATCTGCTCGGAGAGATCATGCTCCCCGAGCACCAGGCAGGCGGGAGACTCCTTCAGGCGTTCACTCACGCGCACCTCAGTGACCCGCTCGCCGAGGGAGTCCTTGATGCGCTTCAGCAGCCCCTTGCTCTCCTTGAGATCGGCATCGTGCTGCTCACGATCGGCAGCACTCGCGAGCCCCCCGAGTTCCAGCTCCCCGCGCGCCGCATCCTTGAAGCGCTTGCCCTCGAACGTCTCGATCTGCCCCATCACCCACTCATCGATGCGCTCGGCGAGCAGCAGCACTTCAAGTCCGCGCTCCTTCAGGCGCTCAATGGCAGGACTCCCGCGGGCCGCCTCGAGACTCTCCGCGATGACGTAATAGATGCGGTCCTGGCCGGTCTGCATGCGCGCGACGTAGTCGGCGAGACTCACCTTCGGGGCATTGTCCGCGGCGTGCGTACTGGCAAAGCGTAACAGCGGCAGCAGCGCGCCCTGGTTGGCGCGATCCTGGGCGATGCCCTCCTTCAGGACGGCGCCGAACTCCTTCCAGAAAGTGGCGTACTTCTCCGGCTCGTCTTTCGCGAGGCGTGCCAGCAGCTCGAGCACCCGCCGGGTGAGCCCGCCGCGGATGGCCTCGACCTGCGGCTCCTGCTGCAGAATCTCCCGCGAGACGTTCAGCGGCAGATCGCCTGAGTCCACCACGCCCTTGACGAAGCGCAGGTACAGCGGCAGGAACTGCTCCGCGTCGTCCATGATGAACACGCGCCGCACGTACAGCTTCAGTCCCCGCGCCGCGTCGCGCTGCCACAGGTCAAACGGCGCGCGCGCCGGCACATACAGGAGGCTCGTATATTCGCGCTTGCCTTCGACCTTGTTGTGGCTCCAGGCGAGTGGCTCGGTGTAGTCGTGCGCGAGGTACTGGTAGAACTGCCGGTACTCCTCGTCCGGAATCTCGGCGCGCGGTAGCGTCCACAGCGCCTTCGCCTGATTCACCACCTCATACTCGAGCGACGCCTCGCCTTCTTTGCGCATGCGCACCGGAAAACCGATATGGTCCGAATAGCGGCGGATGAGGCCGCGCACGCGCAGCGGATCAGCGAATTCGCGGGCATCGGCCTTCAGGTGCAGCGTGACCGCCGTGCCACGTGCCGCCTGCGTCACCGTTTCGACCGTGAAATCCCCGTCAGCGCCTGACTCCCAGCGCACGCCCGCATCGCTCACCGCTCCGGCCTTGCGCGATCGAACCTCGACCCGATCGGCGACAATGAAAGCGGAGTAGAACCCGACGCCGAACTGGCCGATGAGTTGCGAGGTCTTCTGCTCATCGCCGGAGAGCGAGCGAAAGAACTCAGCGGTGCCCGAGCGGGCGATGGTGCCGAGGTTGGTGATGGCCTCCTCGCGCGTCATACCGATGCCATTGTCGGTGATGGTCAGGGTGCCGGCCGTGGGATCGGCATCTATGCGAATGCCGAGTTGCGGATCCTGCGCGAGCAGCGCGCTGTCGCCGATGGCGGCAAAACGCAGCCGGTCGCAGGCATCCGAGGCGTTGGAAATGAGCTCACGCAGGAAGATCTCCCTGTGGCTGTACAGGGAATGGATCATGAGCTTCAGGAGCTCGCGCACCTCGGCCTGGAAACCGTGGGTCTGGCGATCGCCAGCCTGCGCGGCGCTCGCTTCGGGGGTGTTCTGGGCTGGCATGCTGGTCTTCCCGCGCGCAAACGCGCTTGCGTAAAGCAGCGATCTTGGGAATCAGCGCGGATATTTCAAGCGCCGCGTGTGTAAGCAGCGCCTGCAGGGGGCCTGAAAGCCCTTCAGCCCACGAGGTGTGGCAGGTGCTCGCGCGCCAGCAGCAGCGCCACCGCACCGGCCAACAACATGCCGGAAGCCGCGGCGATGAAGGGCACGGCGGTCGCGAGAGTCTCGGTTATTGCCGCGGCCGCGAGGTGGCGAAAGGCGCCGGCGACATCATCGAGATCGTCCCAGAGATAGGCGAGAAATTCCATGTGTGGGCGTACTTTACGTGGCCGCGATGGCGCGCGGCGTGCGCGCGCTCACAGTCATGCGCGTGCCACCACCTCGCTTGCAGCAGGTGGCGGGCATGCGTAGGCTTGCCAGCGCCCCATGAACACCCGGACGTGACTTAAATCAGGTCATCATGCAGCGCATCGTTGTCCTGAACCCCAAAGGCGGGTCCGGCAAGACGACCATCGCGATCAACCTGGCGAGTTACCTCGCCTCGCAAGGGGCGAGGCCGGTACTGATGGACTTCGACCCTCAGGGTTCCACGGTCCGCTGGGTCCGCAAGCGCAAGCCCTCGCAGGCACGGATCCAGGTTATCGCGGCCTTTGAGAAGGACACGCGCACCACCCGTGCGTTCCAGCTGCGCGTCCCCGAGGACACCAGCCACATCATCGTCGATACCCCGGCTGCGATCGAGCCCGGCGAGCTGCCGGAAATGACTCGCAATGCCGACAAGATCATCGTGCCGGTGCTGCCCTCGGATATAGACATCCATGCCTGCTCCAAGTGCATCCGCGACCTGTTGCTGGTGGCCAAGATTCGTCGCGAGGACAACCGCATCGGAGTCATTGCCAACCGCATTCGCCGCAATACCCTCACCTACCAGTCACTGATCCGCTTTCTGCACACGCTCGGCATCCCGATCGTGGCCACCATCCGTGACTCGCAGAACTACGTGCGCGCCGCGGAGCTCGGGGTCGGCGTGCACGAGATGAAGAGTTATGTAGCCCGGGCCGACGTGGAGCAGTGGGCGCCGCTGGTGCGGTGGCTGGCCGGTCCCGTGCCGGATGCCGGGTCGCCGCCCGCGCAATCCTCGGGCGGTACGGGCGGGACGGGAGAGACCACGGTCGTCGCGCAGAGCGTAAACCCGGCGCCGGACGCGGCATGTGTGGTGCCGCCGGCCGTGGCTAAAGCCTGAAGGGATGGCACGCGAGGGCGTGCCGCGCGCTTTTCAGCGCTTGGGGTTCTTGGTGGCGCTGTTCGCGCCGCCGGTCGGGCTGTCGGGAGCCCAGGAACCGCGCACCTGGTCAGCCCAGTTCTTGTAGTTCGACCAGGTGTAGAGGTTGCGGGTAATCGCAGCCTGACGGGCGCGCGCGCGCTGCATGCGATCAAGCCAGTTGGCGTAGGCGTCCGGCCCCCCGGTCGGGTTGCTGGGTACCGCGTCGCGTTGCGTACCGGGCGCTTCGTCTCGCCCCTTGTCGGATGAGCTCATGGAAGCTCCTGAAAGGTTGATTGCAGCGTACGGATTCATAACGCGCACCGCAGGAACTGGTTCACAAGCATGTCGCCACTCGCATACGCTGGGACGCAGCTCTCGCGGGATGCAAAAAAAGTGTGCGACGTGTGCGTGCGTTATGTCAGGCCACCAGCCGGTACACCGGCTGGTAGACGCTGCCGGGCAGGCGCATGCGCTTCTGCGCGACGAACGCCGCCAGCAGCTCATCCAGCAAACGCATGATGGTCGGGTCACCGGCGAGCTCGTAGGGGCCGAGACGCTCGATGGCCTTGATGCCGTATTCCTTCACGTTACCGGTGACGATGCCGGAAAACGCGCGCCGCAGGTTGGCGGCGAGTTCGTGCGGGGGTTGACCGCGCTTAAGCTGCAGCGCCCGCATCGACTCGTGCGTGACCTCGAAGGGCTGCTGGAATTCCGGCTGAATCGACAGCAACCAGTTGAAGTTATAGGAATCGCTCTGGCGACGGCGGAACTCCCGCACCGCATCCATGCCGTGCACCATGCGCCGCGCAACCTCCGCCGGATCATCAACCACCACCGCCAGACGACGTACTGCCTCGACGCCGAGGGTCGCCTCGATGAAACGGCAGATGTGCTCGAAGTAGCCCGCGCTCGCCCTGGGGCCGGTGAGCACGATGGGAAACGGCTGGCGCTGGTTGGCGGGGTCGAGGAGGATTCCGGTGAGGTACAGGATCTCCTCCGCGGTGCCAGCGCCCCCCGGAAACACCACAATGCCGTGCGCCATGCGCACGAAGGCCTCGAGGCGCTTTTCGATGTCCGGCAGGATCACCAGCTGGCTGACGATGGGATTCGGCGACTCGGCGGCGATGATCCCCGGCTCGGTAATGCCGATGTAACGGCCACGTTCGATACGCTGCTTGGCGTGACCGATGGCGGCGCCCTTCATGGGCCCCTTCATGGCGCCCGGTCCGCAGCCGGTGCACACGTCCAGCGCGCGCAGGCCGAGCTGGTAGCCGACCTCCTTGGTGTACTGATACTCCTCGTCGGCGATCGAGTGTCCGCCCCAGCACACGACGAGATTCGGCCGCGCCTTGTGGTCGAGCAGCCGCGCGTTGCGCAGCACGTGAAACACCGCATTGGTGATCGAGGCCGAGTCGGTGAGATCGAAGCGCCCGCTCGCGACGATCTCACCGGCGATGTAGACGACGTCGCGCAGCACCGCAAACAGGTGCTCCTTGATGCCGCGGATCATCTGCCCGTCGACGAAGGCGGCCGCCGGCGCATTCTGCATCTCGAGCTTCACGCCCCAGGCGTGGCGCACGATGCGGATGTCGAAGGCGCGGTAGTGGTCGAAGATTTCCTTGGCGTTGTCGGTGCGCGCGCCGGAGTTCAGTACCGCGAGCGCGCAGCGCCGGAATAGCGGGTACAGCCCTCCCTGGCCCGTATCGAGGAGCTTATCGATCTCGATCTGCGAAAGGTTCTCGAGACTGCCGCGGGGGCCTACCCGCGCGTCGACAAACTCTGACGGCTCGTTGGCGCTCACATCTACGGAAGAATATCGATGGGTGCGTTGTCCGGCGTGAGCATCCAGATCTCGACCATGTCGGCGTCCGACACGGCGATGCAGCCATCGGTCCAGTCGGTGCGCTGGTAGTAGTCCACGTCGTGCTTCATGAGATTCGGCAGGCCGTGAATCATGATCGAGCCACCCGTCTGCCAATGTCGCGCGCGCGCGCGCCTCAGGTCCGTTCCGTTCGGGTAGGAAACCTCGATCGACAGAAAATAGCCGCTGCGGGAGTTGCGCCGCGAGAGGCGGTAGTCACCCTCCGGCGTGCGGAAGTCGCCCGAGCGCTCCTTTTGCCCGATGGGATTCAATCCCAGCGCAACGTGATAACTGCGCACCACGTTGCCACCGTGCATGAGATCGAGGCGCCGGCGCGCCTTATGCACGACCACGCGGTCGACCACCGGCAGCTCATCGCTCGAGCGCAGCATCACCGGCTGGGTCCCCGGCAGGTCATCCGCGAAGCTCAGGCTCGCGAGCGACCCCACTACGAGAGCGGCTAAGATCCTGAAATTCATGCGTTTCCGGTAGCTTATGTGCATTCGGGGAGGATTATAAGCGCTCGGACCTTTCCCGGGCATGAACCTCCGTCACACCCGTCAGCCACCGCTGCCAATCAGCTCAACGCGCGGCATGGCGAGCTTCACGCCGGCATGCAGGTCGGCCAGATCCACGTCCGGGTTGTACTGCTGCAGTAACCACATCGGCAGCTGCGCGCCGTGCTGCGTGAGCGTCCACAGAGAGTCGCCGGGACGCGCAACGTAGACCTCGGTGCCCACGATGCGGTGGGCGGCGAAGTAGCTTGCCTGCAGCGCCCGGTGATACTCACGCCGTCGTTGCTCAAACACCTCGCGTGCCACCTTGTGAAAGTTCAGCCGGACGTGCTGGCCGATGAGCACCGGCCTGCTTGCCTTAAGGTGATTGAGCGTACGCAGGCTCCCCGTGGGAACCCCGAGCCAGTCGGCGTAGTGCCCCAGTGTTTCATCGGTGGTGACGCGGATCGTGTCGTCCTTCGCTACCGAGTAGTCGATGGGATCGGCGCTTTGCTGCACCTCGGCAGCTGGCCCAAGGGCCGGGCCGATCGCTTCTGCCTGTGCGGCTGACACCGGTTGTGGCCCCGCATGCCCGTGAATCGTGATGGTCGCCAGTTGCGCCTCCGCATCCTCCGCGCTCTCGCGCCGCGCGACGTCCTCCGGCACGGCGCCTCCGGGTGAGGCGGCGACGGCGGTCACTACCGGCGCGGCTGGGGTGACCGGGTGCTCCGCGGGCGGCGCGGCATTGGCGGGTGTGCTGGCCTCCGCAACCAGCGCCGTGACGCCTGCCACCGGCACTGCCGGCGACTCAGGCAGCGTGAGCACGCGGCCCGCATGCAAACGTGCGCTGGTGCGCAGGCGATTCAGCTGCGCCAGCACGTGGATCGACACCCCGAAGCGGTCCGCGACCTTCGCCAGCGTATCGCCGCGTTGCACGCGATAGCGCGGTGGCGGCCGCTGGCCAGCGTAGAGCTCGTGCGAACCCAGGCGCTGCGCCAGCAGCTCGCTGCTCCAGTGCTGAACCTCCGCCGGCAGCCGCAGGCGGTAGTCGCGCGGGATACGCTGCCTGCCCTCCCACACCGTTTCCAGGAGCGCCGGGTTCAGTGCGCGCAGTTTGCTGTGGTCGATCTTCAGCGCGTGCTCGAGCGCCGTCGCGGTCACATAGGCAGGCAGCTGCACTTCCTGGAAGTGCGCCTCGGCTTCCTTCTGCAAGTCGCCGAAGTACTTCGCCGGGTCGCGGTCGATCTCCTGGGCGGCAAGGAAGGACACGTAGAAGTTGCGCGACGCGAAGCCGAAGGTACGGCTGTGGTAGTTGCGCACGATGGTGACAATGTCATCGGTGCCCAGGGTTTCCTTTGCATGCCGCACCCCGGCGGCGCCGTGGTTGTAGGCCGTGAGCGCAAGCGGCCAGGTCCCGAGCACGCTGTAGTTGTAGGCGAGCAGCTGCGCGGCAGCCTCGGTGGAACGAAATGGGTCCAGCCGATCGTCCACCGCGCCGTCGATGCGCATGTAGCGCCGCCCGGTCGAGCGCATGAACTGCCACAGTCCCGCCGCGCCCACCTTCGAGTAGGCGGACGAGTTAAAGGAGGATTCGACGTGCGGTAGCACCGCGAGTTCTGGCGGCAGGCCAAGGTTGGCGAGCGTCCCGGCAATGTGCGACTCCCAGGCGCCCGAGCGGATCAGGCCCGCACGGAAGCGATCCGACTGCCCGAGCTGAAAACGGATGTCATCGACGGCCGCGCGCAGCCGTTCCGGTGAGCCTTCAGCACCCCACAGGTCCTTGACGCGCTGGTCGTCGGCATCCAGTGCAGCGCCGCCGGCGTCGGCGATGCGCTTGAGCGCCGCGCCATAGCGATCGCGCGCCGCGTCCACCAGCTTCTCGCGCTCGGCGGGCGGGGTGGCGGGCGGAAAATGCAGCGTATCGTAGACGATGCCGAGGTTGTACTGGTCATGCAGGAAGCCGGAGTTGGTGTCGATCTGCGTGTAGACACGGATCCAGAACTGCACGTCACGTTCGAGCTGCGGCGGGCGCGGCATCGGGTTGTCGGCGGCGAAGGCGCGCGCGATGGCCAGCAGGCAAAGACAGGCAGCCAGACACACGGCCCCGGGGCCACGCAGCCGCTTACCCACCGCTTGCTTCCTCACCCGCTGTCGACTTCATTTACACTCCTGAAGGGCCGTATTTTTACTATATATTCAATGAGTTGGACGACCGGCGGGCGACGCGGTTCACGCATTGCTGCGCCCAAGCCGTCGAGCATTTTGACACTGACGCGGGTTTGGCGTCCCTCGTGCCGCCCAAACCCGCTCCCGAGCAGCAAGCCCCGCCAACCCACCGACAGCCGTTTGCGCGCTGCGTCACACAAAAGCACCGGCCCCGGGACAACATGTCACATCGCCACGCGGGGTGCAGTGGCTGGCACGCGTGTTGCTTAGCTC
This sequence comes from Gammaproteobacteria bacterium, assembly GCA_003136935.1. GTDB lineage: Bacteria > Pseudomonadota > Gammaproteobacteria > Steroidobacterales > Steroidobacteraceae > 13-2-20CM-66-19. Next base: position 175 of record PLEC01000086.1, on the reverse strand, counting down.
CATACCAGGAAAGAATTCCGGGAAGGAAGAGCCAACGGGATACCGAAGAAAGCGTGGGTCCGAAGACGACTGACAGCTCGCCGGCCACCACGTCACAACTGAATAACAACGAGAAGACACTCCTCCACACAAGCAAGCGACCGACACCCCGCCCCTCCGGCGGGGTTTTTTTTGG
>PLEC01000065.1 GCA_003136935.1 Gammaproteobacteria bacterium | reverse complement strand
TCATCGCGGCGCGCGATCGCCAGCGCCCAGAAATGCGGCGGCGTCCAGATGAAAATGATGAGGAACAAGAGCAATGCGTTCGGATCGACGCTGTTGGTGACCGCCGCCCAGCCCAACACCGGCGGCGCCGCGCCCGCCGCCCCGCCGATGACGATGTTCTGCGACGTCGCGCGCTTCAGCCACAGCGTATAGACGACCGCATAGCCGATCAGGGAGGCGAAGGTGAGTACCGCGGTGAGGAGGTTCACGAGGAACGCGAGGATCGCCATCGCGGTAACCCCGAGCACCGCCGCGAACACCAGGGCCGCGCCTTCCGTGAGGCTGCCGCTCGGCAAAGGCCGGGCCCGCGTGCGCGCCATCTGCTCGTCGATGCGGCGGTCGAGCACGTGGTTGATGGTGGCGGCGCACGCCGCGGCGAGCGCGATACCGAGGTTGCCCCACACGAGCGCATTGAGCGGCGGCAGGCCGGGGCTCGCGAGCAGCGTGCCGACGATCGCCGTGAAGGTGATGAGCGCGACGACCTTCGGCTTGGTGAGTTCCAGGTAGCGCCGCCAGAGCGCGGGCGCTGCCGGTGCATAATGCGAGGTGGTCGCCACGGCGGAAAAACAAGACCGGTCGGGGAAAGGATGCGCAGCCTAGCAGATCATCCCTGCGCCGCGGTGTAGCTGCGCACGGCTGTCGCACCTTATCTGGGCGAGTGCCGTTAACGCGCGCTCAGGGAACGCAGCAGCGCCAGCGTCGCCAGCAGGAGCAGCGCGGCTCCGGCGGTGTGCGCGGTGGCAAGCCACAGCGGGAAACCCTTCACCACCATCGAAATGCCGATGAAGAGCTGCAGCGCGAGCGCTGCCAGCACGGCCGCGGCGCGCGGGCGGGCCTTGGAGAGCCCGCGCTGCCGCAGGACAAACACCGCGGCGAGAATGAGCGCGAGGCTCGCGACCAGCGCCCCTAAGCGATGGGTGAGATGGATGGCGACGCGCGCCGGGTTGGCGAGCACGCCGCCCTCGTAGTCGATGTTCAGTCCCCGCCACAGCACGAAGGCGTTGCGGTAGTCGCTGTGCGGCCACCAGGCGTGCTGGCAGGTCGGGAAGTCCGGACAGGCGACGGCGGCATAGTTGCTGCTCGTCCAGCCGCCGAGCGCGATCTGCACGATGAGCGCGATCAGGCCCACGACCGCCAGCCGCCGGGCACTGTTGAGGGCGGAGGCGCCGCCGCCCTGCACGGCGCGCCCGGCGCCGCGCAGCGAGGCATCGCCCCAGGAGCTCAACGGCAGCGACAGCATCAGCCACCACAGGAGCGCGAGCGTGGTCATGCCGAACAAAAGGTGCAGCGTCACGATCAGGGGCTTTAACTGCCAGGTCACGGTCAGCATGCCGAGGATGGCCTGCACGATCACCGTGGCGAACAGCGCCAGCGCGAACACCACGCCCACGAGGCGTGCGCGGCGCGCGCGGATGGCGAGCGCGGTAATCGCGAGAATCACAAGTCCGAGTGCGCCGGCCGCGTAGCGATGCAGCATCTCGCGCCACGCCTTGCCGGGCACCAGCGGGCGGGCGGCATACGCGGCGTCGCTTACGGCATTGTGCTCGGCGCCGATGGGCGTGAGGTGTCCGTAGCAGCCAGGCCAGTCCGGACACCCGAGCCCTGCGGCGCTGAGTCGTACGTACGCGCCCAGCACCACCACCGCGAAGCACAGCAGCACGCCGCCGATGCTTAAGCGGCGCATCCAGCGGGCAACAGAGTTAGCGGACATTCACTTAAAAGGGCATCAAGTTGGCACCGAGCAGCAGGCAAAAGTCACGCCTTTTGCCTGCGGAAACGCAGCTGATGTCCGCCGAAATCGCCGCAGGCGATTTTGGCCAATCAGCCAATCTGCGACAGCCGCAGCAATTTTTTCAGGTCTTCGAGCAGGCCGTGCGGATTCTGCCGCGCATCGTAGCTCATCATGAGGTTGCCGAGCGGATCGACGATGTAGACGGAGTATGCGCGCCCCTCGACCGGGAACTCCCGCGGCAGCGCCGCATCGGGCGCGCCGCTGGCTTCGAGCACCTTAAGACCCGGGTGCTCGCGGGCGAGGAACTCCCGCGCGCAACAATTGCCGGTGACGACGAACACGCGCTCCACCCGCGTCATGTCGTTGTTGAGTCCGAGGCGCGTCTGGCGGATCACGTACAGCGTGCGGCGGCAGTCCGCATCGCAGGCGCCATCACCGACGTACACCAGCGACCAGTGGCCGCGAAACTCACCGAGCGCCGGGAGCGCCCGGACCGGTGTAATGAGTACGCCGTGGTTGACGCGTCCCGCGGGGCGCCAGGACGTTGCGTAGTAAGCGAAGAACGCGACGGCGAGCGGCAGCAGGAACAGCGCCGCGAGCGCGCCGAGGGTGCGCAGGTTGCGGGCGCGCAGCTGGCGGGAACTGGCGATGTTGTCGGGGGTGTTCATGCCCGGCCGCGCCTGCTGCTCATGACTCCCCACACCACCAGTGCGAGGGCGGCGAAGCACCACCATTGGATGGCGTAGGAAAAATGCCGCAGCGGCGCCATGCCGGGCGGCTGCCAGTCGCGCACGTACCCCTGTGGGGCCTGGGCGTCGAGCAGGAGGATGCGCGACTCGACAGGTTCCCCCAGTGCATGGGCGAGTTCGTTTGCGGTCGGAAAACTCGTGACCTTCGGCCACGGGTCGGAAGAGCCCGGTGCGGCTCTGCCTGAAGCCAGCCCGGCGCTGGGCAGATTGGCCGCGCGCCCGGCGAGGGTGAGTGCGGTGCTGTCCGCCACCGTCACGCTCGGGAGCGTGCGCCGTGAGCCTGTGAAAGGCACCCAGCCGCGATCAACGAGCAGCGCGCGCCCGCTGGCGCGATGCAGTGGTGTGAGGACTTCGTAGCCGGCGCGTCCGCGGTAACTGCGGTTGTCGAGCAGGAACTGATGCGCACCGTCAAAAGTGCCGGTGACACTCAGGCGCTGGTAGAGCGGCAGATCGGTGAGGGCACGATCGCCCAGGGGCGTGAGGGTGTCGGTGCCACGCGCGAACCGTGTCCACTCTGCCTGCCGCTCGACGCCGCGGTGCCACTGCCACACGCCCAGACGGATGAACACCGCGCACGACAGCAGCGCCAGCACCGTGAAGCCTGGCGTGGGCGCAAACCAGCGGCGTCCGGGAGTCATGGGCACGCTACACTTCGCGCCCATGGACAAAATCGTGTGGTTCCTGGTGCTCGGCGCGCTGGTGGCGATCGTCGCGAGCCTCGGCTCGGGGCTCTTTCATCTGTCGCGCGGCCGCCCTGAGGATTCGCAGCGGCTGGCGCGGGCGCTCACCATCCGCATCACGCTGTCGCTGGTGTTGTTTGCGCTGCTGATGATCGCCTGGTACTTCGGGCTCATCTCACCGCACCCGCTGCAAGGCGGCGCACCGCGCTAGTCCATTGGCGAAAATCGCAGGAAGCGATTTTCGCGGACATCAGCTTCGTTTCCGCCGGCCAAAGGCGTGACTTTGGCCGGCTGCGGCGGTAGCGCCGCAGGCGACTCTTGCCCATTACAACCAGTAGACGAAAATAAACAGGCCGAGCCACACCACGTCGACGAAGTGCCAGTACCAGGCGACCGCCTCGAACGCGAAGTGCTTGCCGGGCGTGAAGTGCCCGCGCAGCACGCGCAGCCAGATCACCAGCAGCATGATTGCGCCGATCGTCACGTGCAGGCCGTGGAAGCCGGTGAGCATGAAGAACGTCGAGCCGTAGATGCCCGTTGAGAGCTTGAGGCCGAGCTGCCGGTAGGCCTCGCCGTACTCGTGCGCCTGGAAGCCGACGAAGGTGAATCCCAAGAGGAAGGTCATCGCCAGAAACAGCGCCAGTCTGCCGCGCTGGCCGGCGCGCAGCGCGTGGTGCGCCAGCGTCACCGTCAATCCGCTGGTGAGCAGGATCGCCGTGTTGAGCGCCGGTATGCCGATCGCCGGGATGGTGCTGAAGGTGGAATCGGCGTGGCCGCCCACGTGCCCGGGACCATTGGTAGGCCACGCGGCTTCGAAACCCGGCCAGAGGATGAAGTTGCTGAACACCTTCACGCCCTGACCACCGAGCCACGGCACCGCCAGCATGCGCGAGTAAAACAGCGCGCCGAAGAATGCCGCGAAGAACATCACCTCGGAAAAAATGAACCACATCATTCCCATGCGGAACGAGCGGTCGACCTGGCTGTTGAAGGTGCCGCGCTGGCTCTCGCCGATGACGGTCGAAAACCAGCCAAAGAACAGGTACGCGAGCAGCACCGCGCCCAGAGCAAACGACCACAGCCCCGTCCAGTCGTTCAGGTAGGCGATGGCACCGAGCATGATGCAGAACAGCGCCACCGAGCCGCGGATCGGCCAGGGGCTTCCGTGCGGGATGTAGTAGCTGCTGCTCTCGGGTGCGGGGGCGTTGGACATGGTCTGGAACTTTCTTTCGCGAAAAGGACGCTAGCGTCGCTGTGTGACGCGCGAGGATTCGTCAAAGAACGTATACGCCAGCGTAATCAGATCGATGTGCGAGGGCATCGCCGGGTCGATGATGAAGCGCACCGGCATGTTGCGCCCCTCGTTGACCTTGAAGTGCTGCGGCGCGAAGCAGAAACATTCGGTCTTGTGGAAGTACGCCGCCACCTCGGAGGGCGAGATGTTGGGAACCGCCTGGGCGACCGTGTCGCGGCCGGTGAGGTTGTGGGCGTAAAACTCCGCGGTGTAGAGCTCGCCCGGATGCACTTCGATGCGGCGCTTCACCGGGCGGAATTCCCACTCCCCGGAGCTCGCCACGTCGGTGAGGAACTCCACCGTCACCGTGCGGTTGACGTCCGGGTGCTCGATGGCGCTGACCTTCTGCAGCAGTTTCGCCTGGTCGCCGTAGCCGGTCACCGAGCACAGCACGTTGTACAGCGGTACCAGCGCAAAGCCGAAACCGAAGGCGCCGGCCGCGATGGCGAGCAGCTTCCAGGTCATGTTGCGGTTGGCGCGCTGCAGGTCGCTCATTTCGAGCCACGCACCAGCATCATGATGATGAAGCCGAAGTAGAAGCCGGCGGCGATGAGCGTGAATGCGATCGCCGTGCGCCGCACACGACGGCGCCGCTCGGCCTCAGCGGGTCCGGCGCCCACAGCGCTGAGCATCTGCTGCGCCATCAGTGCGCAGCCCCGCGGGCGATGACCGCATCCGAAGGCGCCGTGGTCCACGAGTGGTACGGCGGGGGCGAGGGCAGCTCCCACTCCAGTCCGTGCGCGCCCTCCCAGGCCTTGTTGCCGATGCGCGCACCACCCCGCACGCACTTCCAGATGATGTACGGGAACAGTAACTGCGACAGGCCGAAGCCGAAGCCGCCGATCGAGGACACCATGTTCCAGTCGGTGAACTGCACCGCGTAGTCGGGGATGCGGCGCGGCATGCCGGCCAATCCCAGGAAATGCTGCGGGAAGAACAGCACGTTCACGAAAATCGTCGACAGCCAGAAGTGCCAGGTGCCGAGCTTCAGGTCGTACATGTTGCCGGTCCACTTCGGCAGCCAGTAATAAACGCCGCCCATGATGCCGAAGATCGCGCCCGGCACCAGCACGTAATGGAAGTGCGCCACCACGAAGTAGGTGTCCTGGTACTGGTAGTCCGCCGGCACCATCGCCAGCATCAGGCCCGAGAACCCGCCGATGGTGAACAGGAACAGGAACGCCAGTGCGAACAGCATCGGTGGCTCGAACGACAGCGAACCCCTCCACATGGTCGCCGTCCAGTTGAACACCTTCACGCCCGTGGGCACGGCGATCAGCATGGTCGAGAGCATGAAGAACAGCTGCGCGGCGAGCGGCATGCCGACCGTGAACATGTG
>PLEC01000154.1 GCA_003136935.1 Gammaproteobacteria bacterium | reverse complement strand
GCGTATCTAGCGTGTTCGGCACCTTCTTCTCGCGATCCGCAAGTCCGTAGGCGCCGCTGAAGAGCGTCTGGCCCCTCTTCGTCACCAGCACAGCTCCGGCGAAACGATCGGCCGCAGACTCCTTTTCGAGCCGGGCGCGGAGCCCCGCAATGATCTCGGGCTCGCTCATGCGCGGCACTTCGAATCCGGGAGGACGAGGCATCAGCCTTCGATTCAGCGTCGTGATCCGGTGTGCTCCATCCGGCTCCACCACCACGTTGAACCAGGCAAAGTCGTCCGAATCGCGGGCCTCGATGAAGCCGCTAAGGCTCGTCGCGTTGGCCTCCTGCAATCCGCGCAGCTCGAAGCCTCCGCTTAGCTCGCGCATGGCCATTTCCTCGCCGAGATTCCGGGAAGGCCAATTGTTCCCCAGAAACTCGCCGATCCGGGATCGATCGCCCGTGTTGAAGGCCTCCAGCCAAGCAGAGAACCGTTGATATGGAACGCCGGCGTGCGCGGCTTCCAGTTCGCTTCCCGTCAACTGGCGGGAGGCATCCGGAGGAAGCGCCCTCAACATAGGGCCCGTGACCTTGGGAGGGTCGGTACCGGTCACGTCCAACGTGCCGTTCGCGCGGGTGGCGCTACCGCGCTCCTTGACCACAAACTCGATGTGCAGCGGCTCGTTCTTGGTGATGCTGAGAACGTCGAATCCCCCCGTTTGCGTTCGGAAGGACATCACTGCATCCAGCGGAGGCCCCCATACGCCGTACTGCTGCTGGTAAGCGACGATCCGAGCCCGATCCCCGCTATTGAATGCCTCGAGGCACGCGCTCAGCACCCGGCCCGCCGGAGTATCCGGAATCGGCGCTTGCTGCGAGCGAGCCGGGGAGACAGCGAGAAACGCCATGAGCACGAAGGCAGCTTGCGAGGTCGCAAGAGCGAGCCGACTAAAGTACGTGCGCGGACGCAGCATCGTGGGTTCTCCCCGTTGAAAGTGCCGATACATAGTACGCAAAGCTGGGGTAGCACTCTCGTGCCACGATCGAGGCTACCATCGGACCAGAACCTGTCGCTCTAATCGAGCAAAACAGACGTTCGCCCGCAGTTCGACGGGATCAAGCGAGCCCCCGATACCACGATTCCGTACGTGCAGCCGCCGAGCGACCGGGTCAAGGAAGCCCGGTCACGGCAAGGAAATTTCAACAAATTCAGGGGTGCTCGAAACCCAACTCGGGCCCGCGCTAAGACGAAATTTCCAACTGCCAAATCAAGCTGCTAGCGATAGTCGGAAATTCACGAAGCGACCCCCCGCTACCATTAGATTCGTGGGCGAAACACCTCTTCACACGCCCTTGCGATAGGGATCAGCGCCGCCCTCGCAACAGCGTCCGGATGCAATACAACTCGCAGTGCGCACGCGCAAGCGCTGCCCGAGCTGCATACGGCCCACCCTACTACGCGCCTGCGCCTTGAGCTTTCGCAACCGCGCCGCGAGCCGCTTCGCGCCATACCTAGCGGCCGCCTGCGAGCGGTATCTCGAATGGCGCTGGCCGCAGACCTTCACACTCCACCAGCCGGCACGTTCGATTACTTCGATCCGGATTTTCACATCCCGGCTCCTCTTTGTAGGCCGAGGGCGTCATGCTGCCCGTCGGCGCGCCCGCACAGTGAGCTTACTCCGACCGGTGAAACCACGAGCCAGCCTGAGTGCGGGGCGGAAACGTCGATGAGAACGCAGCAGGCGCCGCGGGAGTAAGCTGGTTTCCTCTTTCAATGTGTCGTTGTGAGCTTCATCCAAAATCCCATTAACCCCGCGTAGCAGCTTGCGGTTCTTCTCGATCGATGAGCTGGTGTCACAGCCATCACAACAGATTATGCGCACCTCGTTGAAGTTTTCCAGCCGGTTTAAACGCGCGGCCAATCTCCAAGCTATCGCGTCCCAGTCTGCTCTGCTTCCACAGTATCAACGTGTGGAATTCTCGGGCTTCCGCCGCTGTAAGGCCGATTAGAGTTTTGCAGTCAGACCACTGCGTGTCTCGGGAGTACGATAGCGGATCAAGAGTCGACGTTTACGGGGAGTCCGTAGAGTTTATCCCGGGCAGGACACGGTGTGCTGCTCGACCCTCACCGCGAATGCGCGCGAGCGTCCATCGCTCATTGCACGCATAACGGCCTGTAGGCAGGCCGAAGACGTCAATTAGTCGCCCGCGCGGCATGCCCGCGCGAGGCATCAGGCGCCGCGTTCGATATCAGACTGAGAAGGGTGCCAATCTCGTGACTCGGATCCTTCCAGCAATGCATCTTGAGGTTCAGCGCGCGCGGTGGTGCTCGGCGCAGCCACCCGAAGATGTCCCCGAGACCGCGCGGTTGATCCGGAGGGAGCTCGCGTGTCCCTCCGTGTTTGTCATCGAGATAGGTCGACCGGAGGAATTCCCACTGCTCGTCCCGGGCATGCAGGTACCGTTCGCGAGCGCACTGGTCCTTCACGGCGTGCGCGAGGAGGTGAAGCGTGTGAACGGCTTCCAACTGAACCCACCACTGGCGAAGATCGCCCTGGGGTCCGATCGCGGGCCAGGAGCGGCCGTCCGCCGTGACGGCGAAGCAGAATCCACCCCAGGGGTGGCGGGCCGCAACGAGGCAGAACTCGGTCAACTCGCGCGCTCGCTCCAGGGCGGTCGCTGACCGCGGCATCGCGGGGCTCAACAGCAGATGACGCGCCATCAGGAACTGATATCCCACCCGCAAAAGATCAGGCGCGGGTCGCCAGTCCGGCCAATATCGGTAAGGCAGGATCCCGCGAGGCTGCACGAGCCGGTCCGCAACCAGTTCAACGAGGAACTGCAGTCTCGCTGCGCGGCGCGGGTCGGGACAATGAGCTTCGAATCGCGTCAGCATCTCGATCGCATCGCCCTGGCTGTTAATCTCCTTGAACCCGGGCGAGAGCCCGAAGATATCCCGGCCGTCAGGTGTCGGAAGACGAGCGCCATCGAGGAAACGCACGTTGTCGGCCCGGTACGAGCCCCAATACCCGCCGCTTGTGCGATCCCAGGCGACGTCATCGAGCCATTGCAGGGCTCGATCAGCCCAGCGTGGACCCTCGCCCTTCGGCAGCAGCGGTGTGGCGAGCAAGAAGGCCTCGGCCGCATAAGTCACCGCATGAGGGTGTTTGAGGCCCTGCCACAGCGGTTGGCCGGCCCGATCGACTCGGGCAAAAAACCCGCCATGCGCGGCGTCCCACATGGCCTCGCGCAGGAACGCGCAGCCGTGCCTCACAAGTTCCGCGAATCCCTCGCCCGGCAGTGCGCGCTCGAGGAGCGCGAACGCGAGGGTCGTGCGCGCGGCGTGCTCGAGAGACTTCTCCTGCGGGCCCGTGGCACGCCAGCGATCATCGAATTCGACGAGGAATCCTCCATATTCCCGGTCTACGCAGCGGGGCACGAACGGCGCAATCACATGCCGTCGCAGAACCTGCCTTGCGGCGCTCGCGATATCTTCAACCTCCACGCCGACACTCCAAATCCGATTTCTTAGAGATGGCTTGCTCGTACACCGCGAGCGCCTTCGGGAAATCCGCGAGCAGCACCAGAAAGTCCCCAATCTGCGCNNGCTGCGCGCAGCCGCGCCGCGCGCGCTTTGCACGCCAATGTCGAGCGCCGCCCTACTCATGCGATGGTAATAGGGGTCTGCTCGGGCAGTGATCAGCACTGGCGATGCCTTTGGAGCGCCAAGGCTGCAGATGAGCGGGCACAACATCACGCAGCAGACTCTCATGCCAGCATTCTGTGTCGAGATCTAGCCGAAGCACCGACTGCATTATACGAACAGGGGAAATCGGAGCAGATGCAAATCCGAGCGGGAGTCCATTTTGTCACCGGGTGCTCGGGTCATCCACTGCGGTGGGAGCCGCGGTGGCCCGTCGGGCGCGCTGCAGGGCCTTGCGAAATGCGCCGATCGATGTGGCGCTCAGTTGTTCGGGCGTTTTCTTTGCGGTCACGTTGGCGCCGTGCCGGCGCACGTGCAACGTTACCTCGGGCACGCGCTCGAACTTCAGCCCTGATTCCTTCAGCCTCGTGTACCAGTCCGTATCCTCGGCAAACATCAGCGACGGGTCGAACAGGCCGACCGTTTCGAATGCGTGACGCCGGTACAGCCCGGCACCGATATAGTACGGAAACGACTCGGCAGGATTGCCCTCGGGACGGTATTCCCCGCTCTCGGGGTACAGCACGAGCAGCTGCGCATGGCCGTGCACGACCATGAGCTCAGGGTCTGCGTTCAAAGCGGCCGCGAGCCGCGCTAGCGAGCCCTGCGGCCACAGGTCATCGACGTCGAGAAACGCGATGCATTCTCCCGAGGCGTCGCGGATGCCGCGGTTTCGCGCCGATGCAGGACCGGCGTTGTCCTGTCGTAGTAAACGAACGTCGACCGGCAGCCGTCCGAGGACCTGTTGCAGTCCGTCGGTCGATCCATCGTCGACCACGATGATCTCGAGCGACGGGTAGCGCTGAGCGAGAACGTTGCCGATGGCTTCCTCGACGAAACCTGCGCCGTTGAAGACCGGCACGACCACCGAGACTAGAGGAGCGCTGGGGCGCTCCTCCCGCTTGCGCTGTGCGGTCGCCAGTGAGCGGAGCGTGTCGTCCGATTGCCCGAGCGCATTGCAAAGCGCTTGCACCAACTTGTCGCGGTCGGAGCCGAGAACTAGCTCGAAGCCGGGGACTCGATCGATCATCGCGTCGACGAAGTCTTGCGTCTGCTGACCGGCGTAGGGGAGCTGCGAAAGGGTCGTGAAAGCCGCCGCGCGCCTCAGTTTGACAGGATCGATGGGTAGAAGCTGCGAGTCGGTCTGGTTCGCGAACCGCGGGGTGACGAGTAGTCGCAAAGGCATTTGCTGGACGATCTGCGCTGCAAAGTGCGGGTACAGGTGCAGCACCGCTTTCTCGCCCTCTTCGCAGGCCAGGTTGCGCACGAGCGGCGCGAGGGTCGGAAAATGGGTTACATCCTCCGGGTTCAGCTTTGCGGTGCTGTAGAGGCTATGTACGGTTGGGCACGGGTCGAGCCGCACGGCGAGGTAATCGTCCGCAACGTACCGAAGGCCGCGTGCGAGCGAGGCAAGCGCTGTGCTTGACTTGCCGACACCGCCCCTGCCCGTGATGAGCACGGCGCCCTCGGGAGTGCCGACCGCAGCAGCATGCAGCAGCTGAGCCCCCGCACGTTCGAGAGTCCAGTGAAGCAACGTGCGCAGCGGCGACGCCTTAGTCCAGTATGGCAGGGTGTCCGCCGTCTGCACCCAGTAGGTGCCGATCCCACGGACGTTGTCGAAGCAATTCACCGAGTACTCAACCCAGTGAAATGCAGTGCGGTACCTTGGATGCGCGAAGCCCCACAAGTCGCCGCGGTTGGTGAAGTCACCGCGCGAACAAGGCGGAGGCTGCATGCGTGTGCCGGTCGAATGGCCATCCCAAACATGCAACACCGCAGAGGGCGGGTCGCTCGGCTCACAAACCACGTGGCGCAGCGCAGGCAGGAACTCCTCCATGAGCCGCGACCCGGCAAAGGCGAGGTCGATGCGGACGCCGGCAACTCTGAGCGGTACGATGTGCCGGCCCGCGCTGGCTTCGGCCGCAAGAGCCGCATGGAGTACCGCCTCGTGAAATGCTGCGATCTGCGCTTCGGTTCTGCGTCCCGGGTCCATGGACTTAGCTCGTCAGCGCCAGCACACGGTCTGCGGATTTCGGAGCAGCCGGCTGCAGCTTCCCGTCGCGCAGGTGATATGTGCGCTCAACGAATCCCACAACCCGTGGATCGTGACTGACGACCAGAATCGCGGGCGAGTCTGCCAGTCGCGGTAGGTTCGAGAGGATCTGTCCGACGGCCGCAGCATCGAGGTGATTCGTCGGCTCATCGAGCAAGAGCACGCGTGGACGGCGCAGCAGCGCCCGCGCCAGAGCGATGCGCTGGCATTCTCCGCCCGAGAGCGTCATGCCGGCGTCGCCGATCAGCGTGTCATAGCCTCGCGGGAGCTCGCAAATGAACTCGTGAGCACAGGAAGCCCGGGCCGCCGCGATTACCGCCTCCTCCGATGCCCCGGGCTCACCGTACGCAATGTTGGCGCGGACCGTGCTGTGGAAGAAGGTACTGCGCTGCGTCACCATGCCGATCCTGCGGCGCAGCTGCTCGAGATCGATCTGGTCGTAGGGCTCGAAGTCTGCAAGGGCGACACCGGCGTCGGGTCTGAGAATGCCGAGCAAAACCTTCAGCAGCGTCGTCTTGCCCGAGCCGTTCGAACCGACGATCGCAACGTGCTGCCCCGGGGCGAGATCGAAGTCGACGCCACGCAGCACCGGGGTGTCGCCGTAGGCGAAGTGCACGGCACACAGTGCAATGCGGCCTGAGAACTCGATCGGCCTCGTGCCTCCGTAGGGAATCGCCATGGGCTGCGCATCGAGCGCGGCGAGCTTCCCTAAGGAGACGCCCGCGGCGACGATGCCCGTCGTTCCTTCGGTCAGGGTGAGAGCGGAGCCGCTCAATATGCCGGCCCCAAGATAGAACGCGAGGAATTGGCCAAGCGTCATTAGGCCGTACATGACCTCGAGACCCCCTGCGATGAGCAGGCCGATGCCGAGCATGCCCACGACTGCGCCTTGCAGCTGCCCGTGCAGCGCGAAGCTCCAGGCCATGCGCACCCCGCTTTGGGCGAGGTCGCGGACGATGGCCTGCTGTCGGGCAACCTCTTCCCGCTCAGCGGCTTGGGTGCGCGTCAAATCCATCTGGCGCAGAACGAACGACACGCCGCTATTGAAGCGACGAAAATCGTCCTGAAATACGGCGAGGTCGCGTCCGACGCGCTGCTGCGTGAAGCGCGCGACCGACCAGACTATCGGCGTAGCCACCGCGGCGATCAGCACGAGTGACCAGCTCGTTAAGAGGAGCAGCACGAGCAGCGCAGCGGTGGTGCAGGCAGCGGGTAGCAGGCTCGAGAGCATGCCACCGAGCAGGACGTCGAGCCGCTCCGTGTCCTGCACGATCTCGGTTTGCAACCGATCGATGTCGGTATGAGTTCGGGTCATGTCCTCCATCCGGTAGAGCTTCGCGATCAGGTCGGAGCGCATGGTGCCGATGGCTCCTTTCGTCACCCGAAGGACGTAACGTCGCAGCACGAGCGTCGCCACCGCCGTCGCGAGACGCAGCAACAGGATTGCCGCGCCGAGCCCGATCAGCAACCGCGCATCGGCTTGGGGAATCGCGCGATCGATGGCGAGCCGCACGATAAGAAGGATCGGCACCATCGCGGCGGCGACTGTCGCTGCCGCGACCGCATAGAGCGCGAGTCCGCGGCGGTGGCTGCGGAAGTAGCGCGCAAAGTAGCGCCACGCCGCAGGTCGCCCGAAGCCCAGGCGTTCAAGCCACAGCGCCTGCGCGTGTATGGGGCCTACGGAGCTCATGTGGCGAAATCCGAGCGCTCCGGCAACCCAGCGGCGCGGCGGGCGCGGTTGAGCATGCCCCGAAGCAGGTAGCGCGGAATGTCCCGTCGACCGCGCAGCCCCCAGTGATAGCGCAGGAAATGCAGGAAGGTCGTAGCAATACCCGCGGCCGATCCATCGGCACGCAGACGCGGAAATTCGGTGAGCGCCTCGAGGATCGGACCCAGCGCCGACTCGTAACGCACAGGGCGCAGGACTGTGTGATTCTCGAGGCGCTCGACCCAGGACAGTGCAATCCCCGAGAGTCGACTGAGCACGTGCTGCGGGATGGGGGCCGCGAACGACCCTGCCAGGTACGCAAGACCGAGGTGCAATCGATGCGCGATGCAGCGTCTCTCGGCGAAACTCACCAGCCAGGCCCAATCGATCGTGCGCGCGTCCCGCCTCAGAATCATCATTGCATCGGGAATCCATCGGATGGGCGGCTCCTCGTTCCAGCGCAGCCCGTGGAGAATCGTGTGCAGCAGCGCGCGGGTCGAGTCCGGCGTGACGATGTCGTGATCGAGGAAGCGAAAGGGCCGGGCGGTCGCCCAGAACTCCTCATCGAGCTTTTCATCCGGCAGGTCAAAGAGCATGTGCCAGTGCAGATCCATTTCCTTCGGGCCGGGAGCTGTGAAGCGGACTGCATGGCGGAACCGCTTCACGTCGGAATCGAGCGCACGCCACGGATCGTAACCGAGCTCCAGGAGAATAGCCGCCGCCGTCTCGGCCTGCGCAGCCGGAACCACCAGGTCGAGGTCCGACATCGGGCGCACGGCAACGTTGCCGTAGTACTCAAGTGCGAGCGCTGCGCCCTTGATCGCCATCACGCGAAGGCCGGCTCCGATGAATCGCCCTAGAATCGGCCGGGTGTCCTCAAAGAGCCTCTGATTCTTCGCCCATGCGAGGCGATAGGCACCCTTGAGGCGCCCGGTGAGCGCGTCATGATGGCCGAGATGCCGCAGGTTGTCGTACAGAAGGGGAATAAGCCGAAAGACATGGCGGTCGAACTCTTGCGCGATGTCGAAGGAGGCGCGCCACTCCTGGTAGGCGTGCAGCGCATCATCCCCGCTGTCGATCGCAGCATGCAGAACGAGACTCTGCTCGCGGTTGGGAAAGACTCCTGGAAGCCCGGGATCGCCCGGAACAGAAGGGCGCATTGCGGGACTCACGGTGCCTTCTGTGCCGGCCGCCGCTTGCTCGCGATGACCTCTTTGAGCGCGCGCAGGTAGCCGTCCTGCGACATTCCGTGTCGCTGAACGGTGTTTGCGTCGTGGATGCGGCGCTCGAGGACTTTGTGGTGCAGCGTGTCGATCCGAAGGCCCGCTGCCGCGGCTCGGCCAAGCCACTCGATCATCTCCCCGACCTTTAACGCCTCGCAGAGGAGTCCAACGCGATCAAAGGCAGCACGCCGCACGACGAAGGTTCCTGCAAAGCGCACGATGTTCGTAGAGCGATCGAAATGAATGCGCGCGGCGAGGACGTCTGCAAGCTCGGGCGACAGAAATTGCGTCGCCGCGCCGAAGACGCCATCTACCTCAAGGTGGCTGTCGAGAAAAGCTTGTCGGACCGCCAGACTGTCCCTCGTCCAGAGGTCATCCGCGTCGAGAAATGCGAGATAGCGGGCACGAGCGTGGGCGATGCCGGCGTTGCGCGCAGCGGCAACGCCCCGGTGCTCCTGGCGGTAGTACTCGACTGGGGATCCGTAGCGGCGAACGACGTCTGCGCTTGCATCGGTCGAGCCATCATCAATCACGATGATCCGCGAGCATCGCACGGATTGTGCGAGTGCACTATCAAGCGCAGCCCCCACGTACCGCGCCGTGTTGAAGCACGGCATGATCACATCGACGTCGCACGTGGACTCGGTATGCGGTTCAGGCGGCATCCGTGCTTGGCCGGGTGGGCCAGCCCGCTTCACCGACGTCGTGAATCGGGTCAAGCAGAAGCAGGTCCTGCATGTCCGAGTAGATCTTGAGGTCGGGCGGTGCGTAGGCGGAGCTCGACGGCGCTGACGCCGTCCCATCCAGACGCTCCTGCGGGTCCGCCGGGCGGACCAGACCCTCGCTCCGAAGAACTGAGATGAAGGCGTCCAGGTCGGCGCAGGCTCTGTCGGCCGGAAGATTGAAGGCCGCGACTAAAGCAGCCTCTATGTCCGCGGGCTCGACTCGCTGGTCGATGCACTGCCACAGGTAGGCACCGACGCCCTCGCTGCTGTAGTAGGTTCCCTTTTTGAGGTTCATCACGACGAGCTCCCCGTCGAGGATCTCGCTCACGGCGGTGGGTGCGTTGACGACCCAGCGGATTCGCTCTGTCATGGAGTAACTCTAGCTCAGATCAGACCGGTAGGCTGTGCTCGCGCGCTCATCGCGCCTCGCCAGCCCGCGCCTGACAATTTGACATATATGTGTTCACGGCAGCCGCATTCGCTTCTGGCCGCAGAGACGAAACAGATGATCTGCTGAGGACTGGCAGGGAGACCCGAATTTGCCGTGGCTTCCGCGTGAAACGATGGTCCGGTGCGAGGGCACCTTGTTCGGGATGATAGTGCCATGACCGACGAAGTCGCAACGAGCCCGGAGCAGAGCGCTACAACTCAACGGCTGAGAGGTCAGCCGGAACGCCGGCCTGCCGCAGGCGGTCAACAAACGTAAGATAGCCGTTGCCGTGTCTGAGGTTAGCGACCTTCTCGACCTCCATCCGCTCGACCTCCATCCGCCCGCCGCGACGTTTGGAGCTCTGTAAGAAAGAGCCGCCTATCCCTGGGCTGCCGAGCGTCCCCGACGCCGCCCGTCCGATCCCATGGCCAGCGACGACGCACCGCGGCGGGCGATGCTTCCGACGAGACTGGAAGGGACGACGGCACAGTAGACTTCCCTAGTGCTATAAGACCGGTAGCGACCCCCCGCTACCACTGAGCCGGCAAGGTCAGCAACTGACCCCCAAGCTGCCCGATGCCACCGGCCGCTTCCGAGCAATGAAATTATTATGCATGAGCCTTTTACTCGTTCACGTTCTGTGACTGAGACGGGGGCTGCGGGCTGTGTGATAAAGTCGGTCCCGCCGAGCAACCTCGATAATCGCTCCCCACTCCGGCAAAGGAATGGACATGACATTCAAGCCTGCTCTCCTCGGTGCGGTTCTGTCGGTCTGGATCGGAATTGCCGGGGCGGATGGAATCAAGCCCCCACCGATGAAAGACGGTCTTTGGGAGACTCACAGTACGCAGACCCAGCAAGGCAAGGCCGTGTCTGATACGTCGGTGAAGATGTGTCAATCGAANNCACCAAGGTCGTTTACACGTATCGAGGCGACACTGCGTCTCATACGGAGATGCACATGAACGTGGGCAAATCGGAAACGGTGATGATCATCGACGCCAAGTATGTGGGTAACTGCCCGGCCGGTATGAAGCCCGGCGACCTAGTTATGGGCGGCAAAATAATCTCCGGCGGAAACTGAGGGCGCATTCGATCGTCCGCCACCCCTTGTTGTCGCAAGCGAGTATGCGGCCGTGATTCCGCGGTACTGGTCCGCCCGCGCGGCTTCTGAGGGTCAAGCCGTTCAGTCGAATGTCCCAAAGGGCCGCTTGCTGACAGATTGGCCTGACCTGCCGGTTTTTTGGCCCCCGGTGGCTCCTCTTCGCTGCCGGCAAAAGTTAGGGCGCTAGAGACAGCCGCAAGAAAGTAGACGGAAGCGAAATCAGGCCCCCGCTACCAAGGGGCTGGAGTCACTTCAAGCGCGCTGATTGTGGGACTGTAGGGACAGCGCAAATCACGCCCAGGCTGTGAACCGGCTTTGCATCGCTCCGGCGCTGGGCAAAAAACGGATTCACCGACATCGGTCCGGATCGCCCTGTCGTTACGTTCTTGCCTATACCTTTAAGTACGAGGTATAGTACCTCGTACCAATAGGTCTGCGAGAGATTTATGCGACAAGGTAACCCCGATTTCATGAACGGTGTACCCGAGCTGCTGATCTTGAAGTTGCTCGCCGCTCGCGAGATGTATGGCTATGAGCTGGTCCAGTCGATCCGGGAGCAGACAAATGAAGCGATCAGTCTCAGTGAGGGGGTGGTTTACCCAACCCTGCATGCCTTGGAGATCGAGGGTGCTTTGAAATCGAGGCGAAACACCGTCAACGGACGCAGCCGCGTCTATTACTCAATCACAAAACTCGGATCGCGCAAGCTTGCGCGCATCGCGGACGCATGGTCGAGTGTGACCAGGGCCGTGCAAAGTGTTCTGCAAGGAGCCAAGCATGCCAGCGCATTTTGAAAACCTACATGATCGCCTGCTGCGCGCCGGAGTGGCACCCCGTCACGTCACACGATACTTGACTGAACTCACAGAACATCTCGAAGACCTCATCGCGGAAGAAAGACTTGCCGGACGTGACGACGAAGCCGCGGAACGATCCGCATTGATCCGTCTCGGCGATACCAACACCCTCGCCAAGAAAATGATTGAGCGGAAGGAGTTTCGCTCATGGTCCCACCGGATTCCGTGGGCGGTGTATTTCTTAGGTCCACTCGCCGCGTTGATTGCCCTCAATCTCCTGAGTCTGTTTCTGCTGGTATTCATCATAGAGTTCTATGGTTCGGGGTCTGCTCACGTCCCGATGCTGGTTCCGGCGTGGTTCTCCCCGATCTATACGACGATCACGAATTTAAATCTGTTTCTGTTGCCGTTGCTGTTCGGCTGGGCGATCTCTTTTCTGGCTGTTCGCCAAAGAATGAAGACACTCTGGCCAATCGTCGGCCTTTGCGTCGTCGCCGTTTTCTGCGGCCTTCAGACCTCTCACATCCGGTGGTCGCCAGGCCAGAATTGGCTGGATAGCTTCGGTGTTAGCTGGGCATTCCTGCCAGGCCAACCCATTACTGTCGCCATGGGTTTTCGGGTGCTGCTGAACCTTGGGCTGACGGTGGCGCTATTTACGCTGTGGAGATCGTGGCAACCGCGCCTTGAAAGGACGAACGGAAACCGTTCGCCTTAACAGACGGTGCCCAGACTACAGGGGGAAGGTCCTCGGCAGAACGTCGGCGACGCTCAGCGTTGCTCGATGACTGCCGTGTTACTGCGATACAGCATCATCCTTGCTAACGCAGCCGAATTTTCATCGGCCGAGAGTGAAAATAAGTCCCAAATCGGGCCCCCGCTACTGGTTTTAGCAGGCTTTTCACGCCGCTCGCCCGAGCTCCACCACCTCGTAAACTTTAGGCGGGAGCGCGCCCCCGCTACCACTGAGCCGGCAACGTCAGCAACTGACCCAGAGCGGGCGGACGACTCTCCCAATACCTGCTGTTCAAGGATAGTGGAGCGGACAATGACTGCACCGCCGGTCGATCCGGACTGATTGTCCCTTGGCCGGCAACCCACTCGGCCAACTCAGTCACTTGGGTTAAGCTGCTGCCCACGGAGGCGATGAGAAGACCTCCGGCCTGTCAGGGGTGATTCTGCCGGTGACTGAGCCCTCGCACGCGGTATTCCTGAGCTACGCCTCNNTGGGATCAGAAGATCCGGCGCGAGATCCACGACTGTGCGCTCTTTATTCCCGTCATTTCGGCCAACACGGCCTCGCGGCATGAAGGCTATTTCCGCCTTGAGTGGGATCTTGCGGATCAGCGCACTCACATGATCGCTCGCAGCCGCGTGTTCGTTGTGCCGGTGTGCCTGGACGCGACTACCCANNGTCACACCCGCTGCCTTCGTCGAGCGTGTACGGCGTCTGCTGTCAGGGGAGCCGGCACAGGAGCCGACAGGGACTCCGTCGACCGCGGCTCGCGTGCCGGCTGCACCTTCGACCCGAAAGCCCGTCCTGGCCTCCTGGCGGTCGAAGGCAGCGCTCCTCGCGACGATTGCCGTGCTCGTCGTGGCACTCGGTTACCTCCTGGCAAACCGAGTGCTATCCAAGCGTGGCGCGGAGATAGGAGCGGCACCGGGGCCTGCGGCTCAAAGCGCTCCCACGACCGCCTTCGCCCCGCCGCCGCACTCGATCGCGGTGCTGCCGTTCGTGAACATGAGCGGGGACAAGGATCAGGAGTATTTCTCCGACGGACTGACCGAGGAACTACTCAACTCGCTGGCCGAGATCAACGAGTTGCAGGTTGCGGCGCGCACCTCGGCGTTCTCGTTCAAAGGCACGAACACCGACATCGGCACGATCGCGCGCAAACTCAACGTCGCGGCAGTGCTCGAAGGCAGCGTGCGGCGCTC
>PLEC01000075.1 GCA_003136935.1 Gammaproteobacteria bacterium | reverse complement strand
ATCTCGCGCCAGCGCACCTGGGGGGTGCCCATTGCGCTGTTCGTGCACAAACACACCGGCGAGTTGCATCCGCGCACGCGCGAACTCATCGAGGCGGTCGCCGCGCGCGTGGAAGCGGGCGGCATTGACGCCTGGTTCGCGCTCGAACCACGCGAGCTCCTGGGCGAGGAGGCGGAAAGCTACGACAAGGTCACCGACGTCATGGACGTGTGGGCCGACTCNNCAGCATCGCGGCTGGTTCCACAGCTCACTGTTGTTATCCGAAGCGCTGTACGAGCGCGCGCCGTATCGCGGCGTGCTGACCCATGGCTTTGCGGTGGACGACAAGGGACGCAAGATGTCCAAGTCCTTAGGCAATGTCGTCGCCCCGCAGAAAGTCATGAACAGCCTGGGCGCGGATGTGTTGCGGCTGTGGGTCTCGGCGACCGATTTCGCCAACGAGATGAGCGTCTCGGACGAGATCCTCAAGCGCATGGCGGATTCCTACCGCCGCATGCGCAATACGCTGCGCTTTCTGCTTGGCAACCTGCACGGCTTTGATCCGGCGCGCGATCTGCTGCCGGTGGAATCGCTGCTGGCGCTCGACCGCTGGGCGCTCGCGCGCACCGCGGCGCTGCAGACGGAAGTGCTCGAGGCCTATCGCCAGTACACCTTCCATCTGATCTACCAGAAAGTACACAACTTCTGCAGCGTGGATATGGGCGGGTTCTACCTCGATGTCATCAAGGACCGCCTGTACACCACCCCCACGAGCGGGGCCGCGCGCCGTTCGGCGCAGACCGCCATGTTCCACATTGCGCAGAGTATGGTGCGCTGGCTCGCGCCCATCCTGTCATTCACCGCCGAGGAATTCTGGCGTTATCTTCCGGGGGAGCATCGCGAGTCGGTGTTCCACGAGACCTGGCATCAGATTCCGGCGGTCGCGGCTGATGATATCGACTGGCCGGCGCTTATCGCGCTGCGTAGCGATGTGATGCGCGAACTCGAGAAGCTGCGCGACGCGGGCGCCATCGGCGCCCCGCTTGATGCCCGCGTTGACGTCTACTGCAGCCCCGCGGAGCTTAAGCGCTTTGCGGCCCTGGGCGAGGAGCTGCGGTTTCTGTTCATTACCTCGCACGCGCAGGTGCACCCTGCTACGAGCGCCCCTTCCGGGGCGGTCGCGGCTGCCAGCACCGGCAGCGCCGGCGTGTGGATCACAGTGCAGCCTACGACCGAGCCCAAGTGCGTGCGCTGCTGGCAGCGCCGCGCCGACGTCGGCACACACGCGGCGCATCCGCAGCTGTGCGGGCGTTGCATCAGCAATATCGAGGGTCCCGGGGAGCAAAGGAAATATGTATGAGTAGGGCGAGCTCGAGCGGCTGGCGCTGGCTGCCCCTTGCGGCGGGGGTGATCGTCGCCGACCAGGTGGTCAAGGCGTGGATCGTGCACCATTTCGCACTGTTCGAGCGCGTGCACGAGCTGCCGGTGCTGGACATCATCCTGACCTACAACCGCGGCGCCGCCTTCAGTTTCCTGTCGGATGCCTCCGGGTGGCAGCGCTGGCTGTTTGTGATCCTGGCGCTGGCCGTAAGCGTGGCGCTCATTATCTGGATGCGGCGCCTGCGCGCGCACGCGCTGCTCGCCTGCGGGCTGGCGCTCATCGTGGGTGGGGCGCTCGGCAACATGCTCGATCGCATCACCACCGGGCGCGTGGTGGACTTCATCCACGTGCACTGGGGGCGGCATTATTTCCCCGCCTTCAACATCGCCGACTCTGCGATCACGGTGGGAGCGGTGATTCTCCTTATCGACGCCTGGCTTGAAACCCGCGCCGCCGGCAGGGTCCAGGTGCATACCTGATGCAAGTGCTGCTCGCCAATCCGCGCGGTTTCTGTGCCGGCGTTGACCGCGCCATCGACATCGTCGAGCGTGCGGTCGAGCTCTTCGGTCCGCCGATCTATGTGCGTCATGAGGTGGTGCACAACCGCCACGTGGTGGAGCGGCTGCGCGGGCTCGGCGCAGTATTCGTGGACGAACTCGCGGACGTGCCGGCCGGCGGCACGGTCATCTTTTCCGCACACGGCGTCTCCAGCGCGGTGGAGGACGAGGCGAAGAGCCGCGCGCTCACCGTCTTCAATGCCACGTGTCCCCTGGTGACCAAGGTGCACATGGAGGTGCAGCGCTACGCCCGTGAGGGACGCGACGTCATCCTCATCGGGCATGCGGGGCACCCGGAAGTTGAAGGCACGATGGGGCGCTTCGATGCCAGCTTCGGCGGGCGCATCCACCTGGTCGAGTCCAGTGCCGACGTCGATACGCTCGCGGTCCGCGATCCACAGAGCCTCGCCTTCGTGACCCAGACCACGCTGTCGGTGGATGACACGGCCGAAGTGGTGGCGGCGCTGCGGCGGCGATTCCCGCAGCTCGCGACGCCGCGGCGCGAGGACATCTGCTACGCCACCCAGAACCGCCAGGACGCGGTGAAAAAGCTCCTCGGGCAGTGCGATGTCCTCCTGGTCGTGGGCTCGCGCAGCAGTTCCAACTCCAACCGGCTGCGCGAGCTCGCCGATCGTGCCGGGGTGCCGGGCTATCTGATCGACGGGCCCGAGGACCTGCGCGCGGAGTGGTTCGCGGGCAAACTGGCCGTGGGCGTAACGGCGGGCGCCTCGGCTCCGGAGCTGCTGGTGCAGCAGGTCGTTGAGCACCTCGCGCGCTGGGGTGGGCAAAGACCCAAGGAAGTGGTGGGGCGCGAGGAGCGGGTGTTCTTCACGCTGCCGCGTGAGCTGCGCCGTGCCGACAGCCCCGAAGAGGGCGAGGTGCCCGAGCACCGCTGAGCGTTCCCGCGCAAAACCGTGACGGGCCCCCGCGACACCTACGAGCGGACCAATTCACGGAGAGTACTTTATGCGCGCGAACCGAACTTGCGGACCTTTCTCCTTCATCACGCGGTTCGTCGCTGCCAGCGCCTTTACGGCAATCGCGCTCACGGCTTGCGGCGGCGGCTACGGCGGCGGTGGCGGAGCGGCTAGTGGAGTGACGTGCGGCGGCTCGTACGCTGCTTGCCCGCTGCCGACCGTTTCCCGGACAGCGCCGGCCGCGAATGCGACCGTGAGCGGTACCGTGGCGCTCACGGCGACCGCGGCGGCGGCGACGATGGACGGTGTAACGGTCGCCCGGGTGGATTTCTTTGTCGATGCCACAATGGTGGGTACGGCGACCACATCCCCCTACACGGTCAATTGGGACAGCACCAAAGTGGCCGACGGCAGCCACTCCGTGACCGCCAAGGTTACCGACAGCGTGAATGGCACGGCGACCACGCCGGCGACCGTGATCACGGTGAACAACGCAGCGGCCGCAAACGCCGCCATGACACCTGCACAGATTTTCCCGGCGCCGCGATCCAGCGCCTCCGGAACCACAAGTCTCGTGGTCAAGCTGGAGACGGGCGCCGTGCAGGGGAAGGTGCAGTTGAACGGCGTCGCCGCGACCGCGGTCACGATCAACGAAGGCTTCGCCGGCGCCAGCGGCGTCGCCGTGATCCATCTCACGCCGGCCGCCGGTGCCTGGGTGGTGCCGGCCGGCGCGCTGCTCACGGAAGAGCAGGTGAGCGCGTTCAAGCAGGGCGGCCTCTATGTGATCGCGGCCTCGGCGGCCAATCCTCGCGGCGAGGTTCGCGGCCAGATTGCGCCCGAGAACGTCACCGTGAGGTTCACCGACATGGCGGCCTCGCCGGAAGCAGCGCAGCTCGGCATCACCGCTGCAGGAGTTGCCGCTACCACGGTGGATACGAGTGCCAACATCCTCACGATCCATGTCAATTCGACCGGAGTGGACGATGCGCTGACGGCGCAGGTGAACACCGGCGCGAAGGCGACTGAACTGGCCAGGGACAGTGTCAACATGAGCCACTGGTCGACGCAGCTCGCGGCCATCAGCGCCGATGAAGTTGCCAACTTCGAGGCGGGCAGGTGGCAGGTCAGCGTCGCCACACCCGCGGCAGAGAAGGGCGCAATTCGCGGCCAGATCAGTGCCGCAAAGGCCGACTGACCGGATTAGAGCAACTTAGATCCCTCACCCCCTGAGGCGGCCCGCGCAAGGATGCGCGGGCCCCTCTTTAACTGTACCGGTGCTGCCAGGAGCGGGAACTCCTCACCGAGCGAGCTCAGGCACTCGAGCGCGCGCGGCTCTGGTACACGGATTTCTTCAGCCTCCAGCGCTTGTGTGACCACGGCCAGTCCGGCGGCGCGGCGCGAATCTGCTCCTCCACCAGCCGCACGTAGCGCTCGGTGAGGGCGCCAGAGGGCAGCGTCTCACCGCCCTGCGCGAGTGGCTGGAAGCGCATTTCGTAGTGGCCACGGGCCAGGCGGCGCATGTGGATGAAAAACACCGGGACGCGCGTGACGCGGGTGATTTCCTCGGGTCCCAGGTAGAAGGCGGTGTCGCGGTTCAAAAAGCGCGTCCAGTGCTTGGTTTCGCTGTTGGTGGGTTCCTGGTCGGCGACCATGGCGATTGCGCGCACGACGTCGCGCCGCTTGATGATGTCCGCCAGCAGATCCTTGGCCGGCACGAGGCGGCTGCCGAAGCGGGTGCGCAGCTTTTTCATTTCGCGCTCGGCCCAGCTGTCCACCAGCGGCTTGTAGGCCGCGTCCAGCGGGTAGCCGAGCGTCAGGGACAAGGCGAGCAGCATCCACTCCCAGTTGCACTGGTGTGCGGCGACCAGCAGCACCGGCTGGCCGGCCTCAAGGTGCGCGAGCGGTAGCTCAAGATCCCGGATCTCGACGCGCGTGAGGATCTGCTCTGGCGTCATGGTCGCGGACTTGATGATTTCCACGAACATCTGCGCGAATCCGAGGTAGTAGTCGCGCATGACGGCGCGCAGGCGTGCTTCGTCGAAGTCAGGAAAGGCGCGCACGAGGCTCTCGCGCACAATGCGCTCGCGATAGGG
Organism: Gammaproteobacteria bacterium; assembly: GCA_003136935.1. Taxonomy (GTDB): domain Bacteria; phylum Pseudomonadota; class Gammaproteobacteria; order Steroidobacterales; family Steroidobacteraceae; genus 13-2-20CM-66-19. The sequence continues at coordinate 993 of PLEC01000075.1, read as the reverse complement.
GAACACGCGAAACGCCAGCCAGCCGACAAAGCCTGCTAACGCGTACAGCAGGCCGAACGGGGTGCGTGAAAGCAGCCGCACCCACCACGCGGAGCGCGGTTCGGCAGGATCGGTCGCCGGGGCTGCGGCGGTATCGGGCGCGGTCGTCGTCAAGCGCCTTCAGGTAATCGCGTGGGATTGCGGGCCGGGTGCAGTCGGAGTCGGCTGCGCAATCAGCACGCGGCCGAACTTCGGCGCGAGCCAGCGCTCGACGTCGTCGATCAGCGTGAAGGCCGCCGGCACGATGACCAGCGTCAGCGCGGTCGAGGTGATGAGTCCACCGATCACCGCGATCGCCATGGGCGCACGGAATTCCGTGTCGCCGCCCCAGCCTAAGGCCACCGGCATCATGCCGGCGACCATGGCGACCGTCGTCATCACAATGGGGCGCGCACGCTTATGTCCCGCCTCGCGGATAGCGGTAAGCCGGTCTTTGCCGGCGCGCATTTCCTCAATGGCGAAGTCCACGAGCAGGATGGAGTTCTTCGCCACGATCCCCATCAGCATGAGGAAGCCGATCATGACCGACAGCGACAGTGAGTAGCCGGTGATAAACACCGCGAACACCGCGCCGCCGATGGACAGGGGGAGCGAGGAGAGGATGGTGATCGGCTGCAGCACGCGCGCGAACAGCAGCACCAGCACCGCGAACACCATCAGCACCCCGGTCGCCATGGCCAGCATGAAGTTGGTGACCAGTTCGTTCATCCAGCGCGCCGAACCCACGTCGACGAGGCGCACTCCCTGGGGAAGGTGCTTGAGCGTTGGCAGGTCGTGAATCTTCGACATGGCGGGGCCAAGTTCGACGCCGTTCAGATCAGCCTCGATGGAAATGCGCCGGCTCTGGTTGTAGCGGCGCACGCGCGTCGGCCCCTGGCCGAAGCTGATGTCGGCGACCGCTTTCAGCGGCACCGCGCCACCAGCAGCCGTGGGCACCGGCAGGTTCTCGAGCGT